>DATGVQ010000001.1:0-16004 GCA_035300145.1 Acidiferrobacterales bacterium
CGCCGGTCATAGCCGTACCATTTTCCGATAAGGCAGTGTAAGTATAAACGGGCATGTCCTAACACCTTTAATCGAATGTTTAGTTATGTCCTCGACGAGGAGCGGCGAATACTAATTTAGTATTGTAGGACCGACGCTAGGTAAGCTCAACTGATGAGCTGGATATAACGGGAGAAATCACTGAAGCCGCAACGGTTGCGCCGTTCGCGGGCTAAGCTTATCTTAAATACAGATATGGAGAAAAATCGAAGGGAAAATATTGCGCTGGCTCAAGGTTCTTGATTTTGTGGGGAGCCGTCAGGCGCTGACCCTGTTTCTCTTGGGCGAGCAGGCGTTCTCACGCTTGTCTGGCGAAATTTGCCGCGACTACTTCCGGCTCCACGCCCGCCGCCTCCGCGGCGTCGAAGTTCAGCTCGATCTTGACGCCGTTCGGATCGAACAGAAACAACTGATAAAGCGCCTGATTGCTGGCGCGCCGCTCCGTGAACTCGATGTTGTGGGCCCGCAGATGCGCCAGCATGGCCTTCAAACCGGTGGCGCGAAAGGCGATGTGATCGACCGCACCGGTGCCTGCGCCCGTGTCCTGCGAGGCACGCCCCAAATAGACTCTCTGGTTCTCGGTGGCGTGCTTGGCGCTCTGGCTTATATGCACCACGTCCTTGCCGTTCAGGTACATCCAATAGACTGGAAAGCCGAACTCGGGATGCCATCCTGATTCCATGCGCAGCACGGTGTGATACCAATCCCTGGTCTGTTCCAGGTTGTCGGCGGCGACCAGAAAATGCTCGATGTGTGATAAGGGCATATCGTGCTCTCCTAAACTGGCTTTGATGAATATCAGGGCTGCTTCTTCAGGCCGATAACCTGCAAGAAACGCGCGAGCGTCGCGTCCTCTTTCGCGATCAGCGCGCCGAATTCATCCGCCGGCATGAACGCAGGGCCCACGCCGAACTTCTTGCTCCCGTTTGCGAAGTCGGCGCTTTCCACGGTTTTTTGGATCGCAGTCTCGATCATAGCGATGACCGGCTTCGGCGTGCCCTTGGGCACCGCGATGCCGCGCCAGGCCTCGAGCGAAACGTCGAATCCCTGCTCCTGCGCGGTGGGCACGTCGGGCAGCGCCGGATCGCGCTTGGGCGTCAGCGCCGCGAGCAGGCGCACCCGGCCTGTTTTGACGTAACTGGACAGCGCCGCGGGCAACTGCACCAGCACGTCCACATGGCCGCCGATCAGGCTCGGCACTATTTGCGCCGCCGCGAACGGTACGTCCACGACTTCGACGCCTGCGGTCTTGAACAGCGCCACCGACGATATGTGGGTATGGCTGCCCACCCCCGAGTTGCCGACCGTGATTTCCCCCGGTCGCGATTTTGCGTCCGCAATGAGTTCAGCGAGCGTCTTCCACTTCGAGTCGCTGCGCACCGCAATCACCGGCGCCTCGACCAGTACCCGCGCGACCGGGTCGAATGCGTGGTAATCGAACGGCAATAGCCCCGAGTGGTAGGTCGTCGAGATGGAGTTGGAGTTCCAGACCAGCGAATAGCCGTCCGGCTTCTGATCCGCGACGTGCCTGTACCCGATCGCACCACCCGCGCCGGGTCGGTTCACGATAATCACGTGTGCCCCAAGCTGTTTTGCCATGCCGTCGGCGAGCAGCCGCGCGGTGACGTCCGCCGAGGAGCCGGCAGGGAAGAGTACCGTGATCTCGATCGGGCCTTTCTGCGGGTAGGGAAGCTCCCGTGCTTGAATCGGCGCCGCAAGATTGACCAGCGCCGCGCCGCCGATTACCGCCAAACCCTTCATCCACGCTTTCATAGCCTCCTCCTGCCGGTGTACACTTTACTCTCTAGTCAGAATTTCCGCGACCTCGACGCGACGCCCCTCGCGCGCGGACACGATGCCCGCGCGAATGACGGCAAGCGAGGTCGTTGCACGTTCGCCGTCCATTTCGGGTTCGGCTTGGCCACGAACCGCGGCGGCGAACTCCTCGAGTTCCTCGACAAAGGCGTCGTTCTTCGCGCACGGGACCGGGCTCGAACCGTCGGCGCCGCGCTTCAGGAACCTCAAACCCTGGTGCAGATCGTAGTATGCGCTCGCTTCCTTGCCGTAAATATTCATCAGGTAATACTCCGAGGCCGAAGCGTAGCTTGCGTTGAGCGTCGAGAGCGCGCCGTTCTCGTGCTCCAGGACGAGGCTCGCGACGTCCGGATTGTCGCCGGGCAGCACCAGTTGCGCGAACCTGCCGCTCACCGCCTTGATCGGCCCCATGAGATATTCGAGCACGTCCGTATAGTGAATGCCGATTTGCAGCATGACGCCTCCCGGCATGCCCTCGGCCGTATAGCGCCAGGAGTTGAGATCGATCTTGCCGAGCCGGTCGCGGCTGATGTTGCTCTCGGCGTTGACGAGCTTGCCGAATACGCCGTCGTCGATTCTCTGGCGTAGCCAGCGGAAATGACTCTCGCGGCGCCGCTGGTATCCGAGGGCGAGCGCGACACCCGCCTTGCGGCAGGCCGCGGTGATCGCGCGGCCGTCGGCGACCGTATTGGCGATGGGCTTGTCGAGAAATACGTGCTTGCCTGCCGCGGCGGCAGCGCGTGTCGTTTCCAGATGCACGTTGTTCGGCGTCGTATTGATGATGGCCTCGATCGTGCGATCCTCCAGCATCGCTTCGTAGCTCGGCGCCGCTTTGCAGCCGTACTTCGCGGCAAACGCCTGCCGTTTCTGCTCGGAGCGGGTGTAGCAGGCGGCGATTTCGAGCTTACCGGAGCGCTGAATCGCGTCGGCGAGCACGTCGGACCACCAGCCCATGCCGATGCAGGCGACGCGTATCGGTTCAACAGCCATCTATTTTTCTCCTCCGGGTGATGGCGTCACTTCGCGTCGATGCCGGCGCGTGCGCCGATCGACTCGACCGCCTCGCGCGCGACGCGCTCGTCGAACGTCCAGTCACCGCCGCTCACGCCGATGCCGCCAATGCATTCGCCATCAACAATGATCGGACAGCCGCCTTCCATCGCTGTCCAGCGCTCCGGCCCCGCGGCGAGCGCAAGGCCAAGGGCGTGAGCCGTATCGAGCGGCTGCGCCTGCGCTCCTTGGGACGAAGTGGATCTCTTGTTCGAGGCCGCGCAAACGGCCTTCGTGGTGGAGGAGTGGACGGTATGAAAGCGGCCACCATCCATGCGTTCGAGCAGGATCAGATGCCCGCCGGCGTCGGCGATCGCGACCGAGATCGCGATCCCGGCTTGCTCCGCCTTGCCGATTGCAGTGGCCATCATCTTCTTCGCGCCGGCATGCGTCAGGCGCTTCGTAGCGGCAACGTACATGGCTCCAATCTCCCGATGGAATGAAATGTGCATCGGTTTGTGACCCTCCCTCTTATTTTCGTTAGCATGATAGGCCTCACGTACACAAAAAACCAGATACAGCCTCTTCCAAATATGGTATGAGCTTGAACATGGGGCCGTATTTCCAACGAGGCATGAGCCTGACGAACGATTTTGAGGAAGAACGATATGAAGGAGTGCCGTTCATAACAGCTGTTTGTAGTAGCAGTTCTGCGCAAGAAGTAGCGGTGGCTGGACCTGTCCGCCAAGCTCTTCTAAAAAGATATTTATTAGGGCAACACCATCACCGCGTCCATCTCCACCACCGCGCCTTTGGGCAAAGCAGCGACGCCGATGGCGGCGCGTGCCGGGTACGGTTTTTCGAAGTACTGCGCCATGACTTCATTCACGATGGGGAAATGCGCGAGGTCGGTGAGGAAGACGTTTAATTTCACGACATCTTGCAGCGTTCCGCCAGCGGCTTCCGCAACTGCGCTTAAGTTTTCAAACACGCGTGCGATCTGCGCGCGCGCATCATTGCTCACGAGCTGCATGCTTTCCGGCACTAAGGGAATTTGGCCGGATAAATACACGGTGTTTCCTGCTTTCACCGCTTGCGAATAAGTGCCGATGGCTTGTGGCGCGGCTTGGGTGGTAATGATTTGTTTTTTCATGCGGTAACCTTATTGTTTGGACGCTACCTGGTAGCGCCCATAGGGCGAGGACCATGGAGGTCCGAGTCAAAAAGGCCACGGACGGACTTTTTCAACAACCTGCTAGCCACGCCGGCGGCTTAAACGCACTACCGACTTCCGCGAGCGGATGCGCCGCATAATTTCCGCCAGATGCACGCGATCGCGCACTTCGATGGTGAAATCGATCGCGCTGCTCTGGCCATCGCGCTCTTCGAGCACTACGGTGTCGATGTTGGCGTCAAGCTCGGCGATGGCGGCGGCGACCGTGGCCAGCACGCCGCGCTGATTTTTTACTTCGACGCGGATACCGACCGGAAATACTCCATGGATTTTTTCTTCCCACTGCACGTCTATCCATTTTTCCGGATGCTTGCGGAATTCGGCCACATTCGGGCAATCTTCAGTGTGAACCACAATGCCGCGCCCCGCCGACAGAAATCCCAATATCGGATCACCCGGTATCGGCCGGCAACAGCGAGCGTAATTCACCACAATCCCTTCGGTGCCGCGGATTGCAAGCGCCGGCTTAATCTCTTTCGCCGTTTCAGCACTGTTAAGCTCCGGAATTAATTGGCGCGCCACCACCGGCGCTAAGCGATTGCCAAAACCGATGTCTCCCAGCAAATCGTCCCAGCTTTTTAACTTAAGCGCGCACAATAGGATCTGTTTCTGTTGACCGGTCACGTCTTTAGGATCGATACCCAGCGATTGCAGCGCCCGGTTCAATAAACGCTGGCCGAGTTTCACGGATTCGCCGCGCTGCAGGTTCTTTAAATAATTGCGGATATGCGCGCGCGCCTTGCCGGTCACGACATAATTCAGCCAGGACGGGTGCGGCGTGCTCCAGGTCGAGGTGATCACCTCGACATGATCGCCATTGCGCAGCACGCTGCGTAACGGCGCCGGTTGATGATTGATCTTCGCGCCGACGCAACGGTTGCCGATGTCGGTATGAACGTCGTAGGCGAAATCGATCACGGTCGCGCCGCGCGGCAATTTTTTAATGTCGCCCTGGGGAGTAAACACATAAACTTCATCCGGGAACAGATCGATTTTCAGATGCTCGAGGAATTCGTGCGGGTTGCCCGCCTGTTTTTGGATTTCCATCAGCCCTTGCAACCATTGCAACGCGTTTTTTTGCACGCCGGTATAGCCGGTCTTGTATAGCCAATGCGCGGCGACGCCGGCCTCGGCGACGCGGTGCATGTCTTCGGTGCGAATCTGCACCTCCAGCGAAAGACCGAAAGGGCCGAACACCACCGTATGCAAAGATTGATAGCCGTTGGACTTAGGGATAGCGATGTAGTCTTTGAATCTTCCGGGGATCGGTTTGTACAAGTTATGGATTACACCCAGCGCGCGATAACAGGCATCGACGTTGTCGACAATGATGCGAAAAGCGTAAATATCGTACACCCGCTCAAAGGAAAGCGACTTTTGCCGCATCTTGTTGTAGATGCCGTACAAATTTTTCTCCCGCCCCGTTACCTCCGCATTCAGCCCCTCTTGACGCAGTTGGTTAAAAATAGCGCCGCGCACTTTTTCCACCACCGCCTTGCGATTGCCGTGGCGTTTCCTCACCGCCTCGGCCAAGATGCGGCAGCGCATCGGACGGAGGTTGGCGAAGCCGAGATCTTCCAGCTCCAGCGTCCAGGCATGCAAGCCGAGACGGTTGGCGATGGGGGCGTAAATCTCCAGGGTTTCACGCGCGATGCTGCGTTGCCTAACGGGCGGCAGGGCGCGCAAGGTGCGCATGTTATGCAAACGGTCGGCGAGCTTGATCAAGATGACGCGGATATCCTGCGCCATCGCCAACAGCATTTTGCGGAAATTTTCCGCCTGCTCTTCTTCCTTGGTCTCGAACTCGATTTGACTGATCTTGCTTACGCTATCGACCAGATCGGCCACGTCTTTGCCGAAATTCGCCGCCAGCTGTTCTTTTGCGGTTTCTGTGTCTTCGATAACATCGTGCAGAAGCGCGGCGATGATGCCTTTGCTATCCATGTGCATCGCCGCTAACAGGTGCGCTACTTCCAGGGGATGGTATATATAAGGTTCGCCGCTGCGCCGGCGCTGGCCTTTATGCGCCTGCGCGCCAAACAGATAAGCGCGATGAACTTCCGCCACCTCATTTACACCGAGATAGCTTTCCAGGGTTTTACATAAATCACCAATCTGGAACCCGCCGCCCAGCGGCGCCGGCTGGGGTCCGCGGTCAGCCGGCTTTTTCGGCGAACGGGTCGGCTGCCGGCCCGCCCGTTCCGATTTCATCGGTATCTTCATCGGCCTCCAATCCGGCTTGCGGAGCGTTGTCGTCTAAAATAGCGTTGGTTACAAAACCGGCGGCGATCTCGCGCAGGGCGATGACCGTAGGTTTATCGTTTTCACGCGCCACACAGGGTTCCGCTCCCATCGCCAACTGGCGCGCGCGTTTGGCCGCCACCAGCACTAATTGAAAGCGGTTTTCCACATTCTGTAAACAATCTTCTACGGTTATACGAGCCATACCCTCTACCTTTAAGCGTGAGAAATTAACAGCCTGCTGAAGAACCACCCATTCTACCCGATATTCGGCCGGTTTTTCTATATTTCACCTATTCGCGCAAAAGCTCAGCAATATTTATTTTAAGCGGACGAATATCCTGCGGATTGCCTTGGATAATCGCCTTCAAATCGGAAAGTGCGGCGGCAAAATCATCATTGACGATCACATAATCAAATTCAGTATAATGGCGCATTTCCACCACCGCTTCGCGCAGGCGGCGGGTGACTACCGCGTGGGCATCCTGCGCGCGATTAAATAATCGTTCTTGCAAAACCGCGCGTGAAGGCGGGAGGATAAAAATGCCTTTGGCATGCGGTATCAGTTCCTTAGTGCGGCGCGCGCCCTGCCAATCGATATCGAGAATGACATCCTTACCGCTGTTAAGCAGCCTCTCCACGGTCGCACGGGAAGTGCCGTAAAAATTGCCGAACACGTACGCGTGCTCGAGAAAATGACCGGCTGCTGTGAGCGCTTGGAATTCCGGTTCATCGACAAAGTAATAATGTACCCCGTGCTGTTCGCCCGGCCGGGGTGCGCGCGTGGTGTGCGAGATCGATACCGCCAGGTTCGGCAGGCTTTCCACCAGCGCCCTGGCAAGACTGCTCTTACCGGCGCCCGAGGGGGCGGAAAGAATAAAAAGTTGTCCTGGATTCATTGTTATCTAATCTCAATGTGTTTTTGCCGGGCGCGAAATAATGTAATCGTTAAAAACGTTTCTTTACGCTTATTCAATATTTTGCACCTGCTCGCGCATTTGTTCGATTAATACCTTGAGGTCGACAGTGGCTTTTGTTAAACGCATATCCGGCGATTTCGCCCCCAAGGTATTGGCTTCGCGGTGCAACTCCTGCATCAGAAAATCAAGCCGCCGCCCGACCTGGCTGGGCTCATTCAAAACCCGGCCGATCTCGGTAATATGGGTGGACAATCGGTCCAGCTCTTCTTCGACGTCCACCCGTTGCGCAAACAGAACAACTTCTTGTTCCAGCCGGGCCGCATCCACTTCTTGCCGGATTTCGGCTAAGCGCGCTTGCAGGCGCTGGCGGAATTCCTGTACGAATTGCGGCAATAGCGGTTTAATGCTATCGACGATTTGGCGCATCGTCTGCAAACGCTGCTCGAGCAACGTGCGCAGGTGTTCGCCCTCCCGCCTCCGAACCATTACCAGCTCATCGAGCGCTTTTATCACCGCTTCGGTGGCGGTCTTGCTAAGAACCTCAGTATCCCGTTCCGGCACCACCAGCACCCCCGGCCAACGCAATAAATCGATGGCCCGTAAGGAAGAAATGTTTCTCGCCAAGTCGTCGATTTTGCGTGTCAGTTCGATCAGCTTGGAAACCAGCTTATCGTTTAATTGCAGCTCGCTCGCTGCATTGTCTTTGGCCTTAAAATATAAAGAGCAGTCCACTTTGCCGCGCGAGAGGCGCTTGCCGATTAATTCCCGTATCTGCGGCTCGAGGCTGCGCAGCTCCTCCGGCAGCCTGAGGGCGAACTCCAGATAGCGGTGATTGACCGAGCGCAGCTCGCAAACCAAAGCGCCCCCAGGCGTTTCAAAATCGCTACGGGCAAAAGCGGTCATACTTGATGTCATGCGCGGCCTCACTGGCTTAAAAGCCTAGGATGGTAAACTGCATAGGTCTGTTTTAGAAAATATATGGCCGAATAAAATCGTTTAGGCTATGGTTTAAGAATAGAGACTACTATAAGCAATCCATGAAGAATTTAAAAATCACTTTGCCTTCCGGTTACCTTATTAAAGGATACCGCATAGAGAAAACCATCGGCGGCGGTGGATTCAGTTTTGTGTATCGCGCCACCAACATTGAAACCAAAGAGCCGGTCGCCATCAAGGAGTTTCTTCCGACTTCTCAGGCCCGGCGTCTGGACAATGGCCGGGTCGAGCCGATTTCGGAGGAAACCACGGTTGTGTATCGCCAGGGCATTAAGCGGTTTTTTGACGAAGCCAACGCGCTGGCCAAACTTAATCATCCCAATATCGTGCACGTCACCAACTTTTTCCGCGCCAATAATACCGTCTACATGGTTATGCGCTACGAGGAAGGCAAGGATCTGCGCTGGTATATCAAGCGCCATTCGCGCGGGTTGAGCGAAAAGCTTATACGCACGGTATTTCCCTTGCTGCTTCAGGGGTTGCATGAGCTGCACAACAATCAATTGCTGCACCTCGACATTAAACCGGCCAATATTCTGTTGCGCGCCGGCGCCGTACCTTTACTGCTGGATTTCGGTGCGTCGCAAGGGGCGTTGGTGGGAAGCAACCCGATCGGGCCCAACACCTTGACCATGGGTTTCGCCCCGATCGAGCAACATAATAAAGGATTAATGGGTCCTTGGACAGATATGTACGCGCTCGGCGCGTCAATCTGGGCATGTATGAGCGGCAAGGCGCCGCCGCCCGCCACCGAGCGCGTGACCAAGGACAAATTCAAATCCGCCTTACGCACCTATGGACATCGCTATTCCCAACAACTGCTCGAAGCGGTGGACTGGTGCATGCAGGTCAATCAGCTTGACCGGCCGCAAAGCGCGCAGGCATTGCTCGATTTCTTAAATCGACCCCTCGAAGTCGAGCCGCGGCCGAGCAATTCGGGATATTTGGCGCGGTTGGGACTGAGGCTGCCATGGAGTAAAAATTAATGGGCATGAAATACCAGCTCGCGCAACATAGCCTGCGCGGCACACGCAAGACCAACGAAGACCGGGTGGCGGCGGTTGAGCGCGAAAATTCGGTATTGATGATGCTGGCGGACGGCCTTGGCGGTCATCAGGGCGGTGCGCTCGCGGCCGAGATCCTGATCAAAGTCGCCACCTATGCGTTTCAGGCCATCAAACAGCCCATTATCCTTAAACCATCGGCGTTTCTGGCGCTGACCATGATGCAGGCGCACAAGATGATGCGCGCGCGCGGTGAAGCGCATAACCCCCCGATATCGCCGCGCACCACGTGCGTATTGTGCCTGGTACAGAACGGCTATGCCTATTGGGCGCATGTCGGCGATAGCCGCTTATATCATTTTCGCGATAAGGGGGTTATAAAGCGGACGCTGGATCATACCGACATCGAGCAGCTTCACGTGGATGGATTGTTAAGCGAGGAAGAGATGCTCACGCACCCGGACAAAAGCCGATTATTGAAATGCCTGGGTGGAACTCACACACCTAGCATCAGCTTGGGCGCGGAAACTAGGTTGCATCGCGGCGACACGCTGCTGTTATGCTCCGATGGTTTATGGGAGGCGTTCAATCCGGAGGAAACCGTGCATTATTTGCAATATAAGTTACTGGAAGAAGGTGTCGAAGAAATGCTGCATGACGGGGAAGAAAAAATGCAAAAGACCTGCGACAACTTAAGTGCAGTATGCCTGCGCTGGGAGCAGGGTGTGACCGACAGCCCGCCGTTGCAAGTCTATTCTCTGACAAAGGTAGATCAGCAAATGCTATGGGATGAGGCGAACCGAAAAATCATGCAACGGAAAATCAAAGGGGCTGTAAAAGAAAGTGAAGATAAATCGATCAAAACAGCTATTAAGGAAATTGAATCTATCATTAAACAGTTCGAACCCAAATCCTGATTGCCTCGCCTGCTTTTCACTCAGTAGAGATTTTCCAAGGTATTTTTCAGTAACCCAGCAATTTGTGTAAACTATCGGTTTTTTAGACGATGAGACTCTATGCGACCAAGCCAACGTGCCCCCGATGAACTACGTGTAATCAAAATCACTCGCCATTACACGCGCCACGCCGAGGGTTCGGTATTAATCGAATTCGGCGATACGCGCGTACTTTGCACTGCGAGCGTGGAAGAAAAAGTGCCTGGGTTTCTGAAAGGCAAGGGCCAGGGATGGGTCACCGCCGAGTACGGCATGCTGCCGCGCTCCACCGGTTCGCGCATGCAGCGTGAGGCGGCGCGCGGCAAACAAGGCGGGCGTACCCTGGAAATACAGCGCCTTATCGGCCGCGCCTTGCGCGCGGTGGTGGACTTGAAATCGCTGGGTGAGCGCACGCTGACGATCGATTGCGATGTCATTCAGGCTGACGGCGGCACCCGCACCGCTTCTATTACCGGCGGTTACGTCGCCTTGGTCGACGCAATCTGGCATCTGCGCGAACAAAAATTATTAAACAATAATCCAGTGCATCATTATGTCGCCTCCGTGTCGGCCGGTATTCATAATGGCCAGGCGGTGCTGGATTTGGATTATCTGGAAGATTCCAGCGCCGAGACGGATATGAATTTCGTCATGAACGACTCCGATGGGTTTATCGAAATTCAAGGTACAGCGGAAAGCAACCCTTTCAGCCTGGATGAGATGCTGGCCATGACCGAACTTGCGCGAATGGGCATTCGCCGGCTCATCCGCTATCAACGCGAAGCACTAGGCGCCTGAATCCGACGGTAGCAATATTCTGTGAGTAACCGGCAACTTGTCCTTGCCAGCGGCAACGCCGGCAAGCTGCGTGAGATGCGAGCGCTCTTAGGCGGACTCCCATTCGAAATTACGCCGCAATCCCAGTTTAATATCCCTGAAATAGCAGAGGCCGGTTTAAGCTTTATAGAAAACGCCATCCTCAAGGCGCGCCATGCGGCCAAGTATGCAAGGCTGCCTGCGATCGCCGATGATTCCGGTATAGAAGTAGACGCGCTGAACGGCGCACCCGGCATTTATTCCGCGCGCTATGCCGCAAATGGTGCGAGTGACGCAGAAAATTTGCAGAAACTTTTAGGCGACCTCGCTGATATTCCGGAAGAAAAACGCGGCGCGCGTTTTCGCTGTGTTATCGCATTTATGCGCTATGCGCTCGATCCTGCGCCCGTCATCTGCGAGGGAGTTTGGGAAGGCCGGATCTTATTCGCGCCGCGAGGCAACAACGGGTTTGGTTATGATCCGATTTTCTTCGTGCCGACGCATAACTGCTCCTCGGCCGAGTTGGCGCCGGACACAAAGAACGCAATGAGCCACCGGGGACAGGCATTGAGAAAGCTGGTTGCTATCTTAAGCGGAGCCGGCGGTTAAGAGGGTGTTGAAAAAGTCCCTCCATGGCCTTTTTCAATACCCTGCTATGAAGAAGCGGCATAACTGTTTGTTGATTTTATCGCTTTGAATAGCCAGAAATGCTCCTCCTTATCACTCGGGCGATGACCTTGCCAGATTTGTTGCCATGTGTCGCCAATACTGTCGGTCCTGCCCTCTACCAAATATAAATCGCACTCAGGCTTGCCGGTCAACTCAACACGCTTGGTGTAAATATCACCGTAATATTCCAACAGGGCGCGTTGCGCCTCGCCCAAATTTTTACTCGCGATGCAATCGTATTCGGCCGGGAGATGGCGTTGCAAATCGGCGATCATGGCGCGATAGCTTTTCGTTTCATTCAACCAGGGCACCCATAAAGTACTAATCAGCACCCATACCGTAACCAATCCCATTACCCAGTTTCGGAGCATACCTTCTTGCAAGCGCCAGCGCCGCCTCTGCATTACCACAATGAACCAGCCGAGGCTGAAGATTACGGCTAATGTTACCATTACAATCGAAACTGTCGGAGTATAACTCGGCGACTGCTGCTGCAGGAACCGGGCGAGGCCAGCGGGGGCACCGGTTATTAACGCAACCCAACCCAGCCACAAAAATAAAATACCCATGCCGAACAAGCTGATTGCCAGCCGGTTGCCGAGGCGGCTCATTTCTTCTTTAAGAGGATGGATTCCGGTACACGCCAATAACGCCAACGGCAACAATATCGGTAAGGCATATAGGCTCTGGCCGTCCGCCGATAGCGATAACACCAGCAGCATCACGAGAAATGCCGTTAACAGCAACTGGATCTGCGGCAAATGCTGGATTTCGTTTCTGCGCTGCCATAATACCCAGAGGGCTAACGGCCAGGCGGGCCAGGCATACCAAAGCAGGGTCTTTAGATAAAACACCGGTTCGTTGATCGGGCCTAAATGCGCGAAACCAAAAAAACGCCCTAAGTTATTTACCCAGAACCATTCCCAGAACAGGGCGGGGGCATGTTGATACACGCTATAAGGCCATACCAACAACCACGGTAATGCCGCTAACAGGGCAATGGCGAGGCTGCGAAAATAAATTCCGGTGCGCCACGGGCGGAAAAATAACGGCAGGAAAAGAGCGATTACCCCAATGAGCCCGGGACACACTAAACCTTTGGATAAAAAGCCGATCCCTACGCCGGTACCAGTCGTTATTCCGGCTAATACCGCGCGCCGCAGACTTAAAGACAGGCCGTACAAAGCGACAGCATGGCCGGCTAACAACGCTGTATCAGTAATCATTTGGTGCGAGACAACAAGAGCGCCAAAGCACCCCATCAGAATAAACACCGCAAGCCGGCCATAGGACTTGCCCCACAACTCACGCGCCGTCAACCAGACAAACAACAGCGAAAGCCCGATATAAAATCCGGTGGCTAGACGGCCGGCGTCATGCAGCGCCAGCCAGGGAGAAAAGAGACGGGCGCTGATCGCCGCGGTGACAAAATACAAGGGTGGTTTTTCCATAAATGGCTCACCCCCGAGCTGAGGGATGACGAAATCGCCGGTTTCCAGAATGTGATAAACCAAGCCCCAGGTATAGGCTTCGTCCGGTTTCCAGGGGTCGCGGCCGACCAACCCAAATCCCATCCAAGCCAGAACAAGAATCAAGAAAAATAAACGCTTATCCAGCTGAAGATTAGCGGCAGAAAGAATGGCCTTCATTGTTTAACCCGGAATAATATCTTTACAGAAATATGTACTTATACCGGCTGATATAAACCAAAGAATCGCTGCAACCGATACTTCCTGTATCACCACAATCACTGTTGTTCTCCTCGTTTATTTTTATTACTTACTTACACTTACGCTAAACTCAAACGAAATCCTGGTTTGGCGACCCAGCACCACCTGCTTAAAGGTTATTAATACCAATAACGTTGTTTGCTATCCTGTGTGGAGGCTATACTCGGTATTATAGATAATTTACAGCGATATGTTGCATTTTTCCGCCCCGCCGCCGTTATCGCTTTACCTCCATCTTCCCTGGTGTGTGCGCAAGTGCCCATACTGTGACTTCAATTCACATCAATTGGCGGCCGATATTCCGCAGCAAGATTATATTGCCGCGTTGTTACGCGATTTGGAACAAGACCTGCCGCGGGCCTGGGGCCGGCACATTCATTCCATTTTTATCGGCGGCGGCACGCCCAGCTTGTTTTCGCCGGAGGCGATAGACCAATTATTATCCAGCGTGCGCGCCTTGCTGCCGGTGAGTCCTGATAGTGAGATCACGCTGGAAGCCAATCCGGGCACAGTAGAGCTCGGTCGGTTTAAAGGCTATAGGGACGCCGGGATCAACCGGCTGTCAATCGGCATCCAGAGTTTTAATGACGAAAAGCTGCACGCGCTCGGGCGCATTCACGGCGGCACAGAGGCGTTGCGCGCCGCGGAAACCGCGCGCGCGGCGGGGTTCGATAATTTCAATCTCGATCTTATGTTCGGCTTACCGCGGCAGACCGTACCCGAGGCGCTCGCCGATCTCAAAACCGCGATCGCCATGCAGCCGAGCCATTTGTCGCTGTATCAACTCACCATCGAGCCGAACACGCAGTTTCATCACCAGCCGCCAATACTGCCGGACGACGACACCATCTGGGGCATGCAACAACAATTACAGGCACTGCTTGCCGCCAACAACTATGTACAATATGAGGTTTCCGCTTACGCGCAACCCGGACGGCAATGCCTGCACAACTTGAACTATTGGCGCTTCGGGGATTATCTCGGCATCGGCGCCGGCGCGCACGCAAAAATCACTGACGCTGACGGCATTACCCGTTTGTGGAAAATAAAACAACCGAAAGATTATATGCACAACCCCTCCGGCATCGGCGGCGAGCGCCGTTTATCCCGGCGAGAAGTGCCGCTAGAGTTCATGATGAACGCCTTGCGCCTGACCGGCGGCTTTCCCACTTCGTTATTTCAAGAACGCGCCGGGCTGCCTCTTTCGGTTGCGGAAAAGCCGTTACGGCGCGCGGAAGAAAGGGGCTTAATCATCTGGGACGTCGAAGCGATTTATCCGACGGAATTAGGCAAACGTTTTCTGAATGAGGTGGTGGCGTTGTTTTTGCCCGATCCGAACTAACAGATTGTTGAAAAACGAGTTTTTCATCCCCCTGCTAAACACAGTTCTTGGAGAAAATCGCTGAGATGGATATTATGATCAACTTAACGGCTTAATAGAACGATGAAAACCTATTTTATCGAACAGGCGGACTACCAGCGCTGGGCGTCTGCTGAATTATTTAACTCATTAGACACCTTGAGCGATGAGCAACGGCGCGCCCATCTCGGCTTATTTTTTCAGGACATCCATCACACCGTCGATCACATTTTAATGGTCACGCGCAACTGGCAGGCGCGCTTACAGGGAAAGTTCGAACAAACCGCCACTTATGATGCCCTGCTGTATACTGATTGGGCGGAATTGAAAACGGCGCTGCTCAATGAATTCGCTGAGCTTGGGACCTGGCTCAATACCCAACCCCCGCAATGGTTTAATACCACCATCGAATACCCAGGCAGCGACGGGAAGACGCGCCGGACCAGTGTTCGCGATAGTTTGATTCACCTCATGACCCATGCTGTACACCACCGCGGCCAGGTGAGCGCCGCCTGCACGCGTCTGAACGCCCCCAGCCCGAAAATAGACTTCGTGTTTTATCTCCGGCGAAATGAAAAATAATCATGCTATGGATTAAATCTCTGCATATTATTTTTATGGTCACCTGGTTCGCCGGCCTGTTTTATCTCCCGCGTTTATTTGTCTATCACTCCTTAAGCGAAGATCGCGTCAACCGTGAACGTTTTATGTTAATGGAACGCAAGCTGTTTTTCGGCATCATGACCCCCGGCGCGCTACTAACCCTCTTTTTCGGCCTGTGGCTGTGGCTGGGTTATGGCTTTTCCGGCCTGTGGCTGAATCTAAAATTGGCGTTGGTTTTGCTCTTAATTGGCTTCCATATTTATTGTGGAGTGTTAATGCACAACTTGCGGCGAGAGCGGAATAAGCATGGGCATGTTTTCTACCGCTGGCTGAATGAGTTCCCTATGCTCATCCTTATTGCCATCGTCCTGCTCGTGGTTATGAAACCATTCTAACTGACTTAAAGATTAACAATCCATGCACGTTCCTCGATACCCGCCTCGGGCAGAGCGCCAGGGGCGGCGCAACCGGGACCGCGAGCGGCCGGCTGCGGCGCACGAAGTTAATGGGACAGTCAATTCCAATACAGGTTTGAGTCTGAACAAAGGTGGTAGGTAAAAGTGGTAGGTAGTGAGTTTAGGCTGCATGGTTGGATCGACGGTTGATGGACTGGAAGAGTTTGGTTCGTGCCTTGTTGAGTCTTTGAGCCGCT
>DATGVQ010000002.1:0-20367 GCA_035300145.1 Acidiferrobacterales bacterium
GTAAGGGGCAAATGGCAGTGATAATGAAGCGGTTTCTTTTCTACAGCTTGATTCTAATGAGCTCAATTCTAACGAGCTCGCATGGGTGGGCACAGGAAAGGGTGACGATCGGTGTCGGATCATTCAACCTCAACAACCTGCCTTACTACGTGGCTCTAGGCTTAAATGTATTTGCTGAACAAGGACTGGAAGTTACCGGCGAGAATTTTGCCACCGGTGGCTCCTCGGTATTGCAAGCTTTATTGGCGAGATCCATCGACGTTGGCGTCGGCTTTTACGATCACACGATTCAGCTACAAAGCCGTGGGAAAGACCTCGTCGCGTTTGTATTGCTGGCAAGAAATTCCGGTTTAGTCCTCGCAGTCGGCCGCAAGTGGGATGGGAAGATCACAGACGTAAAATCGCTTCTCGCCAATGCCAAGGAACTCAAGTTCGGCGTTACGTCGCCAGGCTCCTCGTCCGATTTCTTCGTTCGCTACTTGCTGCAAGCAAATGGCTTGAATCCAAAGGAGGCTAAAGTCGTTGGCGTCGGCTCGGGCCAATCAGCGCTCGCGGCGCTTAAACAAGGACAGATCGATGTCCTGGTCAATTACGATCCTGCGGCAACAATGCTTAGCAGGTCCAAAGTGGGAACGATCTTGATCGACGCGCGCAACGACGCCGGGGCCAAAGCCGTCTATGGCGGGATCTATCCGACCAGCACTCTTTATGCGTCGCGCGAATTCTTGCAGTCCAGGAAAGCGACGGTGCAAAAGATCGCGAACGCGATGGTTAAAACACTGACGTGGATGGCAAACCATACGCCCGCGGAGGTCGTGGCCAAGATCCCACCGAAGTACGTGTCTGGCGATAGGGATTCCTACATCGAAGCATTAGCGAACACGCAGACCCTCTTTAGCAAAGACGGCGCTTTTGAGCCCAAAGATCTGGAGACGCCGCTTAAGGTTCTACAGACCTTCAATAAGGATGTGAAAGCGAAATCCATTGATCTGCAGAAAACCTACACGAATGATTTCGTTAACAAAGCGCAAAGGGGTGGAAAATAGCTGCGAAAGCGAATATCCCACGCACAAGCAATGTCGATATTAAGGACCAGGGGCGGGAAATTGGCGTGGTGGTAGATACCCAACATCCAAACAATTTGGCTGTCGAGATCCGCGACCTGGTCGTGTCTTTTGGAAACTACACCGCCGTGAACGGAGTATCGCTTTCGGTGCGCGAAGGTGAGTTCGTGGCCCTAGTCGGCCCAACGGGATGCGGCAAGAGTACAATTTTGAACTGTATCGCCGGGTTTATTTGCCCGGCGGCCGGCCAGATTACCGTGTTGGGTAAGGCGGTGTTCAAGGTCAACACTGACATTGGTTATCTGTTTCAGCAGGACTCGCTGCTGCGCTGGAAAACCGTGCGTGAGAACATCGGCATGGGGCCCCTGTTCTGCCATGAGGCCCGAGATGTGATAGAGGGAAAGGTCACTACATGGCTGTCCAAGGTGGGTCTCGCCAAGTTTAGTGATCGTTATCCACAGCAGTTGTCCGGCGGCCAGAAAAAACGCGTGCAAATAGCGCAATGCCTGATCATGAACCCGAAAATCATCCTGATGGATGAGCCTTTTTCAGCGCTCGACGTCCACACACGTCATTTAATGCAAAATGAACTGTTGCGTTTGTGGGAAGAACAACAGAGTGGTGTCGTATTCATTACCCACGATCTTGAAGAAGCGATTGCTCTGGCAGACCGCGTCGTGGTGATGTCGGCTGGCCCGGAAAGTCGCTTCGTTGCTGAATTTGATATCCCCCTGGCGAGACCCCGCGACGCGGCCGAAATCAAGCTTGATAACAACTTTTTGGATCTTTACCGAAAGATATGGACGAGCCTTAGAGATGAAGTGGAGAAAAGCCATGCTGAGCAAAACTAGACAAAGGTTGGAAAGACTCGCCCTGCTGGTCGTCATTTTGGCAGCATGGGATTGGACGGTAGTTTCAGGCGTCGCCGATCCATTCTTCTTCCCGCGACCGATCGATATTATTAAAAAAGCGGCAGAATGGTTTCAAACAGAAGAGATTTGGAGCGATTTTGCCGTCACGTTTACCGAAACCGTCGCCGGCTACATCTTTGGCACCGCCATTGGAATTGCCTCTGGCGTTTATCTGGCACTGCACCCACGGATTGCCGGTCTTCTCGACCCATTCATCAAGGCGTTCAACTCAATCCCACGTGTTGTCCTGGGGCCAATCTTCATTCTGTGGTTTGGATTGGGCATTGGCTCAAAAATCGCGCTGGCGGTCACCCTGGTATTTTTTGTCACCTTCTTTAACGCGTTTCAAGGTGTTAAAGAAGTGGATGTGGTGGTGTTGAATAACGCACGCATCTTAGGCGCCTCTCGGCGTGATTTGCTGCGCCATGTTTACTTCCCCGCAGCGGCCAGTTGGATTCTTTCTTCGCTGCGCACTTCTGTCGGCTTCGCTGTTGTGGGCGCGATCATCGGTGAATATTTAGGTTCATCGAGCGGCCTAGGCCATTTGATTGCGCAAGCCCAGGGTGTGTTCGATTCCACTGGTGTATTCGCCGGTATCATGGTGCTCTCGGCGTTCGTCTTGGCCTTAGATGCGATGCTCGATCGTGTTGAGAACCACTTGAATCGCTGGCGCGTTGAGAACGGAAAAAACATGGTTCTCGACTGACGGCCTTCATGACTAAGGGACATCGTACGGTGTGGTAAATAAAGAAGGGAATAGCTAATTCAGTAGAGAGCATCGCTTGCGTAAATAAAAACCCGCGCCACAATCGGCGATTCTTGCCCTGACCGCCTGGCAAATGCTGCTCGGCTCCATCCCCTTGGTCATAATCGCGTTGTTTTTGCCCAGCGAACCTATTCAGTGGTCCGTCCGTTTCATTGCCGCGCTGATATACACCATTGTTTTCGGCACCACAATCGCCCGGCTATTATGGCTTTATATTTTGAACAAATTGCCGGCAGGGGTGGCAAGTATGGGTACCCTTGCCACACCCGTGATCGGCGTAGTGGCTGCCTGGATTCAATTGGGTGAAATACCGGACTATAGTGAGGCAATGGGCATGTTGTTGATCGGTACCGCACTTTCACTGGAGGCGATCTATCGGCGCCGGCGTATCAGTTTAATAGAAGGGCAAGAATAGAGATTCCAGCAAAAGAGATTCCAGCAAAATCCATGTTTTTGTTTCCCGCCAGCAAGAGCGGCAGGTAGAAAAAAAAGCCAGGGGAGGCGCTTTTACTGCCGGCCAGCTAACGTATTAGCCGGGATATCGCCTGACCGCGGCGGGTTTGTTGCTATGCTGTATTGAAATCCAGGTCATTTCGGTCTAAACCTATTATTAATATATCCACTTTGCCTGGCGCGCCGTGACCGATACACTAAACAGCATTTTTCAAAAATATTGCCCCCACTGTGGAGCAAGCGGCCCGAAAGACGCCCTGCGTTGTAGTTGTGGCTATTCCTTCCAATTCAATCAAGCGCAAGTAGCGCTGTCGCGAACCCTGGAAGATGAAAAGCTCTTCGAAGATTATTTAGCCGCCCGCCTTAAGCAGGCTTCGCAAGGGCTTATCGAGGCGGAAACGATGCATCAGGCGGATCCGAGAGATCCGAAAAAAGCCGCCAAAGTGGCGAAAGCATTGGAAGCAGCGGAAACCATCCGCAAGGAACTGGCTGCGCAAACCACAAAGACTGCAGAACTTACTAAATCGTTACAGGTTGGATATGCGGCGAAATCGGTGGAAGCCGGGCGGATCAGGCTGGCAAAAGAAGCCGAACATGCGGTACAAAAAGCCTCAGCAAGACGGATAAAAACCTGTCCCCGTTGTAAAATAGCCGTCCCGGGTGATATTGCCCGTTGTAAATGCGGATATGCCTTCCCGGAAGAACGACCAGGAATACCTCCGTTGACATCAGGCACGGGAAATCCAACCACCCCGGTCCGCCCAAAGCGGAGTTAACCCGGCTTTTACCTAAGGAAACTCCCATTAAGTCGTATTTATCATTCTATCTATGGTTCCTTCTATGGTTTCTTGTCAAGCGGTGGCCACGCGGAATCTGACAGCAATCAACATGAGTAGAGTTTCCCTAATTTCTCGTTACCCACAACTGATCCTGCTTAATTGAAGCGCCGCCCCGCGCCAGCCTCAGCCCTATACTCGCGCCAGTCCAGGCATCGGCAAAACTATTCGCTAGTGTAAATGCAATAACAATAATAAAATTCACCTTTTGGGGTCAGGAGATAAAGGAGCAGCCGATGATCGCCCTACGTAAGAGTGAACACCGCGGCCACGCCAATCACGGCTGGCTGGATAGTTATCATACATTTTCCTTTGCCGATTATTACGACCCTCAGCATATGGAGTTTTCCAGTTTGCGGGTCATTAATGAGGATCGGGTCGCGCCCGGCAGCGGGTTTCCGCGGCACGGGCATCGCGATATGGAGATTATCAGCTACGTGCTGGAAGGCGCGTTAGAGCATAAGGATAGTATGGGTAACGGCTCGGCAATTACTCCGGGCGAAGTGCAGCGCATGAGCGCGGGAACCGGGGTGATGCATAGTGAATATAACGCCTCTAAAACCGAGCTGGTACATTTTCTGCAGATTTGGATCGTCCCGGATGTCACCGGGATCGAGCCCGAATATGAGCAAAAGCGTTTTGCCGACGAGGAGAAGCGAGGCCGTTTTTGCCTGGTGGCTGCACCCGACGGGCGCGAAGGTTCGTTAACCATACATCAGGACGCCTTGTTATACGCGACTTTATTGGGTAAAGGGGAGGTGGTGACCCATGTCCCGCAGCGCGGGCGCAAGGTGTATGTGCATGTTGCGCGCGGCACGGCGAGAGTAAACGACGATGTTTTACATGCCGGCGACGGCGTCCGCATCAGTGATGAGGGTCGTGTTGCCTTGGCCGGTGAGGACAACGCCGAGGTATTATTGTTCGACTTGCCTTAAGAGGATATTGAAAAAGTCCTTCCATGGCCTTTTTGACTCGGACCTTTCTTCGTTTTGCAGTCCCGGCTGTGCGCGAAAGCCGGGGTTCGCCTTCCATGGCGAACCCGCTCAGCGGAGAGGGTGGCCCGAAGGGCCAGGTGAGGGAGAGACCGCCCGGTTCATGGGCACAATTCGTGGCAGAAACGCGGCCAGGCGGTCTCTCCCGGAGAAATTGTCAACGCGCTGTTAGACGTTGAATTTTTTACCGCTACTCTTTTGCCAGGAGGTATTCCAGCGCGCGCACGCGGGCGCGCAAGACTTGCAATTCATCCAGCAGGCTTAAGGTCAAGGCAGCGCCCGGTAAGTTAATTTCCAGCTCGTGCTGCAGCCATAATGCGGTGCGCAAGCGGCGCAGGGCAGGGGCCGGAAAATGCCAGTTTTCCGGGGCATCGCCGCTTGGTTGCAACAGCCCTTCTTCCACCATCGACACCAGTTCGCTCGCTTGCAGGCCGCATGAACGGCATAACTCGGTGAAACTGAGCGACGTCTCTTCGTCGAGCACGGTGCCGATAATGACTGTGGTTTTATCCGTCATCTTATCCCTCCAGATGACTACGTGGGTTAAATGGCATCGCGCGCGCCATACGCTGATAAATTTGCCGATCGCTTTCGGTGTTTGCCCTGGGCAGAACGATTTGCACGACTACGTATTGGTCCCCGGGCGTTTTGCCGGGCAGGCCGCGGCCCTTGAGGCGCAGTTTCTGCCCGGATTGCGACCCGGGCGGTATTTTAAGTTCTACTTTACCGCCTAACGTGGGCACCGTAAGGGTGGCGCCGAGCGCGGCTTCCCACGGAGTCAGCGGCAAATTGAGGTAAATATCCTTACCCTCGACCTGATAAAGCCGGTGCGGCAGCAGGTCGATCTCCAGATAAAGGTCACCGGCCGGGCCACCGCCGATGCCGGTTCCCCCTTGTCCGGCCAAGCGGATCTGTTGACCTTGCGCTACCCCGGGAGGAATTTTGACTTGTAATGAGCGGGGTTTTCTTACCACATTGCCATATTGATCGGATTCCGGTGTCGATACTTGTAGCGCGCGGGTGGTGCCGTTATAAGCCTCCTCCAGGCTGATCTGGACTTTGGCGTGCTGGTCCTCACCGCGCAAGCCGGCGCCCTGCGCGCCGCGTCCGGTACGGAAAACACCGCCGCCAAACAGGTTTTCAAAAAAATCACTGAAACGGTCGGCATCGGCGCTGCTAAATCCATGGGTTCGAAACTCAAAGTTACCGGTATCCCAGTTGGGTGGCGGGGTGAAGTCTTGCCCGGCCTTCCAGTTCTGGCCTAACTCATCGTAGGCGGCGCGTTTTTCCGGATCTTTCAAGACCTCATAGGCCTCGCCGATTTCCTTAAACCGCGCTTCCGCGTCCCGCTCTTTGCTCACGTCCGGGTGATATTTGCGCGCCAGTTTGCGATAGGCGCGTTTAATCCCGTCCTGGCTCGCATTCCGCGGGACGCCCATTGTTTGATAATAGTCCTTGAATTTCATCGCTAACCTCTATGTCTTCTGCTAACAATGCGGGTTCTGGGGCGCTGATTCAAGGGGAGGCCGGTTGCGTCAATGATTAAGCGGGAGGCCCGTTCGGCTGGCGCTGCATAATGCGCCGTATCAAAATCGGCATAACGACGGTGACAGCGATGACGCGCAGGGCCTGGACGGCGGCGACGATCGGGGCGTCGGCGCCCAGGGCGATGGCGGTGGCGGTCATTTCCGCGCAACCCGCCGGGGCGGTGCTTAAAACCGCGGTCAACAAATCGAGCGGAGTCATGACCCAGAGCAGCAACGCCCATATCATCGAGAGCGCGAGCAGGAGTACCGTGGTTTGCAATTGCAGCTTATATAAAGCCCGAATACGGTGGATCGTCGCTACATTAAAGCTACAGCCGATCGCGGCGCCGACTAACATTTGCGCGGTGTAACGAAATTCCCGCGGTATCGGCGGCAGGGCGTCACCGCTGATGATGTTGGTTAATGCAGTAATAAGAATAACGCCGATCAGCATGCCGCCGGGAAGGCGGAATCTAACCGCCAGCCAAGCGCCTACGCCCCCGATCAGGAACACAATGGCATTGGCGGTGAAATGCGGTAAATCCCATTGGGATAGAGGCGGTGCATGGTTAAGCGTTGAGTGATAAAAAAAAGTAAGAGCCAGCGGTACGCCTAATACAATCAACGCAATACGTGTAGAGTGATAAGTGGCGACCAGCTGTTCGTCGCCGCCGTATTGACGCGCCAAGCTTGCCATTTCCGCGGCGCCCCCGGCCGGCGTGGCGAAGAAAGCAGTCGCCGGGTCAAGTTTGCTATGCCGCAAAAAGAACTGCCCGCAGATAAGGCCGGAGAAAATCGCCCCCACGATCGAAATGAGGACAGGCACGATGTGCGCGAGCATCAGGCGCGCCACCGCGAGGGTGAAGAGCGACCCGATGGTGACGCCGAGCAGGAATTCGCCGGTCCGGCGAAAGAGAGGCGGCAGATTCCAGGGTGCAGTAGCGAGAAAGTTGTGTGCGGCGGTGATCATCAATGGCCCGATCAGCCACCCCACCGGCAGGCCCAGCCGCTGCAACCCATAGCCTGCGGCAATAGAAGCGAGTAGGGCGGATAGCACGCGCCGCGAAGAACAAGAAAGTATGCCGCTACCTCCAACGATGATTAATGATCTGCCGGAACGAGGCGATCACTTTAAAAGCAGGAAATTCGTTTGCTATGTAATTGTGCGCGGAGACTACTATAACCATAGAGCAGCCGTCAATATTTAGCGGTTATCGTCGTCTATGCTTGGCTGATTGTTGCAACGTTTAATCGATGGTGACGATCGCTGTTAACGGCAGGTGATCGGAGCAAACTCGCGTAATCGCGGTATGATGCACGTGGATGTCGACCAGCGCTCTTTCAGGAAAGACCCAAATTCGATCCAGCGCAAACAGCGGCAGGAAGGCGGGGTAGGTAGGCGGTGCCGGCGATTTCCCGAAACGGTACTGCAGCCAACTCAAGCAGCGGCTTTTAGGCAGCCATTCATTAAAATCGCCCATTACCACCATGGGCTGTTTTGAGCCTTGTTCTTTTAGTGATGCAAGCAGGCGTTGGGTTTGATAGCGGCGCTCGGCACGGCGTAATCCGAAATGGGTGACAACGACGCGCACCCGTTGGCCGCAAACGTTGATGTCTGCGTCGATCGCGCCGCGCGGTTCCCGGTTACGCACGCTTAAATCGAGTTGGCGTGCTTCCAGAATCGGATGATTGGTTAAAATCACGTTACCATAATGACGGTCATGGCTTTCAATCGCCGGGCCGGCAATGGCGTTAAGACCGACGGTGCGAGCCAGATATTCCATTTGCATCGCTGTCCACGCCGAAACGGGAATCCACTTCTTGTAGACCCACTATATCCGCGTTTAATTCGCGTATTACCTCCGCGATGCGGTCGACATCGCGCCGGCGATCTCTGCCTACGCACGCGTGAATGTTAAAGGAAGCAACCATGAAACGCTGCCTCATCTTTTTTTGCTGAAAGCCGTTTTAATCGCCGTTGTGATGGGGGCTGATATTGGAAGAGCCGCTCGCGGCAACCAGCCAGCGCCTAAACCATAGCGCCACAGCGGCAATAATAAAGACCAGCCCTGCCAAAGCGACCAGGCTTTTTGTGCCGGGATACCGGATTGCGTTCTGTAAACTGCCGGTAAATATCGTGATTGCCAAGATGCCGGGCGACGTTCCGATTAACGTTCCCAAAATGAGATCGCGCAAGCGAATGTGAAAAGCGCCGGCAACCATATTGATAATCGAGAAAGGCGCAACCGGGACCGCACGCAAGGTAATGATAGTGATCAATCCCCGGTGGACTAGCCGGCGATTTAAGCGATTTAGGCGTGGGCCGGCAAGGCGGCGCACGGTTTCGCGTCCCAATACGCGACCAACGGCATAGGTTAACATTGCGCTTAAGACACAGCCGATGAGGGAGTAAATAAAGCTCGGCCAAGGTTCGAATGAGAGCGCAGTGGCGGCAATGATGAAGGTGACAGGAACCAAAATTAACCCGCCGGCCAAGTAAACAGCGATTATTGCGAGCGGCGCAATCGGATATTCACTGACGCGGCTGGTCCAGCTGCTAATTGTCTCAAGGCTGAGCCCATCGGCGAGCGGCGTCCAACGCCAGGCAGCGGCTAATCCGAACAGAAACAAAAGCAGGATAATATTGCGCAGTAGCCAATGGTCTGCTGATTCACGCACTTCTTCCGGTACAAACTCGGCGACCAGCTTTTCCGGTTCGACCGGGCGTTCCGGGTCGACAATCATTGTTTCGGGTACGATGAAAGAGTCCGGTAGCTGATCATTTAAGGGTTCTAACCAACGCTTTGGATTGTACAAGGATTCCACGGCGGCGATCAATGAATTCCGTCTCGCCAGGGTGTGGGCTACGTTTTCCGGGGAAGTACCGAGATGCTCGGCGAGCAGGCGATTACGGAAGTAGGCGATAGAGTTTTTGACGGATTCTTGATTGATCGCCGCTAATGCTACGTCACATTCCGTGTCCAGTCCCATGGAGCGGTTATTTAGATTAGACGAGCCGATGCGCAGCAGCGTATTGTCCACGACCATGACTTTGGAGTGCACTTTGATGCATTCCCCATCGATACCGGAGATGGTTGGGCAATAAAGCCGTAACCGGTCAAACCGGTCCACTTTGCGCAGCTCGCGTATTAAGCGTGCCCGCAAAATGCCCATGGTTTTTTCTTGCAGCCATCCGGGTGTATCGCGCGGAAGAACAACGATGATTTCCGGGCCATCGGTTTCTTTAAGACGGGCGGCTAAGGCGTTACCGATGGCGGCCGAAGTGAAATATTGATTTTCAATATAAATAAAACGGCGCGCGAAGCCGATACTATCCAGGTAAAGCTGCCTCACTTCATCGATTTGCGCGTACCCATTATAAGCCGGTTCCGTGCGGCTGATCGCCAGCGAAATGTTCTCGATATCCGGCGAAATATTTTCCGGCCAACAATCACCGGTATTTATCGGCGGGCGGCTGAGTTTCTGCCCGGTGGCCCGTCGCCAGCGTTCGCGCGCCAGCTCTCCCAGCGCCGCCGCCGTCTGGCCATCGGCCATGATCTGCACATCATGGAAAGGTGAATAAAACTGCCCACCCGGATCAACCCGGCGCGAGTCGTTTACCTGGTGTTCGGGCGTATCCCATCGGCGGATAGCGAGATCGAGACCACCGGCAAAGGCGACGGCATCATCGATTACGACAATTTTCTGGTGGTGCGATGCGCCGACCGGGTGATTGCCGTCGAGGCGGAAATGCACCCGATGATGCGTGCGCCAACCGAGTTTATAAACCGGCAGCGGCTCGCGCTCAAAGGCGAACACCATCGCGAAATCCCAGCCCAGCAAGTGGACGTGCAGCCCCTGCCGGCGGGAAACAATAGCGTTTAGGAAATCGCCGAGTTCTACAGGTAAATTGGGGGATTGATCGTCAGACAGTAACCGCGTGCGGCTGTCGATATCCCAGCCAATGATGAGAATCGATTTCTTGGCTTTTTCCGTGGCGGCGGCAAACGCGGAAAAGTAAGCCGCGCCATCAACTAAGAACGCCGCGCGTTTGCTTTGGGTGATGCGCCAGCAATTTCTGCCTTCACGCAGGATGCTCTTTTCTTCCATTGAAAAGATAGTTATAAAGCGAGTGTAGTGTCCAACCCTATCGGCCTTTCCGGCCTTGCGTTTTACGGTTGTTATTCGTCCTTGATTTAGTCGTTGCTTCCGTTGGCGACCGTGCTGAACAGCGCATTTTCCGGTTGGTGTGAATCAAGAATGATCCATCGGCTTCGGCATAGTGCCCTCAGTCTATCTTGTTCGTCCTACATCATGATCCGACTCCCGGGCCATATTCATTAAAGGATGAGGTCGGCATAAGATTAGCCGGTTTATGGTTATGCACAGGAGAAATTTATGCCATTAGTTCGCGTCGCTTTGCGTGCGGGGAAATCGGCCAAGGATCGGCAGGCTGTCGATGAGAGATGCGGGTATTACGCAGTTGTTGCACGAAAAGCCCGGTATTCGGCGCAGGCTGTGCTCATCAGTTTGGTCGAAGTTGCGCGCGAGAATTGGTCATTCGGAAACGGCGAGGCGCAGTACGCCTGAGGCCGCTTAGCCGTCACCCCTGGAGGAGATTGTATCTAATACTAAACACGCGTAAGTTAATGGTGTTTAACCTGATTTGGAGGGTGATATGGACGATAAGATGCAGGTAGAACTCGAAGCGGCCGCATTTCGACGCTTGGTTCAGCATCTGCGCGAACACACCGATGTGCAAAATATCGACCTGATGAATTTAGCGGGATTTTGCCGCAATTGTCTTTCTAAATGGTATCGGGCCGCTGCCGAGGAGCGCAATATGGAAATAAGCGACGCGCAGGCGCGTGAGATTATTTATGGGATGCCTTACGAACGGTGGAAAGCAAAGTATCAAACGGAAGCGATGCCGGAACAACGGGCCGCCCTGGAAAAGTCCCATGGGAAATCATGAGGTTTTTACTTGAGGTGGTTAGGGGTAAAAATAATCGCGCAAGTTGAAGAGTTGTAAAACAAAAAGCGTTAAATATCAATCTTTACTTTCGAAGGAGGAGTCATGACACAAGTTTTTAATCTAGCCAAACAATATGGTCCTTTAATCGGCCGCATCCTGCTGGCGCTTATTTTTATTCTTTCCGGCTATAGCAAAATCGGCGGTTTTCAACAGACCGTCGGCTACATGGCAAGCCATGGCCTGCCGCTGCCGCAAGTATTATTGGTATTAACCATTATTATCGAGGTTGGCGGCGGCTTAATGATCCTCGTCGGCTGGCGCGCGCGTTGGGCGGCGTTGGCGATCTTTTTGTGGCTGATCCCCACCACGCTCATTTTTCATGCGTTTTGGGCCGCGGATGCCGCGCAGATGCAAAACCAGTGGGGTAATTTTATGAAAAACCTGGCCATCATGGGCGGGATGATGTACGTCATGGCGTCCGGCTCCGGCCCCTATAGTTTGGGCAAGGATAAATAAAGAGATTTCAGCGCCGTTATTTATTCAAATCTGCGCGCCTCCACCCGGGGCGCGCAGATTTTTTGTAGCCCTGCTTGGGTCCCATCATTTTTTCCCTTCGCAGCGCGCGCGTTGTACACTACCGCTTTGCCGGAGAGAGTGAGTGTCTTGTTGTAGCGCACAAACCCATGACACCGGCCGGTTTTTTTCCTGGTTCGCCCGGCGTTATCGTAAACGGTATCAGCGAAAAGGCCTGGAGAAGTCGCAGAAACAACTGGTCGCCGGCCTGCAAGAAGCCGGCATAACAGGCTGCGCTCTGCTCGAGATCGGTTGCGGCGTCGGTTATCTGCATCAATCCTTACTTAAGTCCGGTGCGGCTTATGCCGTTGGCATTGATCTTTCCGATAAAATGATCGCCGAGGCGCGCGCGCTTGCCGGAGACAACGGCCTTAGCGACCGTACCGATTATCGGATCGGTGACTTTATGGATATTGCCGGGGATTTGCCTGCAGCCGACGTCACCATCCTCGACAAGGTTGTATGCTGTTATCCGGACGCGCAAGGTTTGACTCAGCGTTCTCTGTCTAAGACGCGCAGGATCTATGCGTTAACTTATCCGCGCGCGAACGCGGTTAATCGCGTCGGCGCGGCGGTGATCGCTTTTCTCATGTGGCTGCTGCGCAATCAGGTGCGAAACTATATCCACGATCCGGGCAAAATCGAAGCCTGGATTACCGCATCCGGGTTTCGCAAACGCTATGAACAACAGACCCCGATCTGGTTAACGCAAGTCTACGTGCGGGATGAATAAGGCATCGATCTGTGCCGTACAAACCCACGAACTATGCGCATGAACTATGATTGAAAAGCACAATCCAATTCTTTAAAGCGCCTTTAACGGAGCAATCTATGCTGATAAAAAGACCTGCCGACATCAAACCTTCCGAGATTACGGATAAACGGCTGTACCTCAATCGCCGCGCTTTCATAAAAACCATGTCGACCGCGGCGGTAATGGCGGGAGTCGCCGGCTCGGGTTTATTAACAGCAAACCCGGTGCAGGCAGCGGTTAAGTTCAATGGGGTGCGCAAAAGCGTATTCAGCATCAACGAGAAGCCGACCCCTTATAAGCACATCACGAACTATAACAATTTTTACGAATTCGGAACCGACAAGTATTCGCCCGCAGAGAATGCCCACACGTTGGTCACGCGCCCTTGGACCGTGAAGGTGGAAGGGGAGGTTAAGCGCCCAAAAGTTTATGATATTGATGAATTAATCAAGATCAGCCCGTTGGAGGAACGCATTTACCGGCTGCGCTGTGTTGAAGGCTGGTCGATGGTGATTCCTTGGGTGGGGTTTCCCCTGGCCGAGGTCATTAAGCGGGCGGAACCGACCGCCAACGCCAAGTACATTGAGTTTGTCACCTTATATGATCGCAAACAAATGCCGGGGCAGGATTCCCCGGTGCTCGATTGGCCCTATGTCGAGGGTCTGCGTTTAGACGAAGCGCTGCATCCCTTAACCATTTTAGCCGTCGGCCTTTACGATGAGGTATTGCCGAACCAAGACGGGGCGCCGTTGCGTCTGGTGGTGCCCTGGAAGTACGGTTTCAAAAGCATTAAGTCCATTGTGCGCATGCGTTTCGTCGAGAAGCAGCCGGTTTCCACCTGGACCAAGGCGGCCTCGCAGGAATATGGTTTTTATTCCAATGTTAATCCGAACGTCGATCATCCGCGTTGGAGCCAGGCAAAAGAGCGGCGCATCGGCGAATTGCTCAAGCGCGATACACTGATGTTTAACGGCTACGCCGACCAAGTAGCGCACTTTTATAAGAACATGGATCTGAAAAAATATTTCTAAATAAACCAGATGATGCGTTATCTTACTTGGGTCAAGCCAGCCGTTTTTATCGCCTGTTTGCTGCCTTTGGCCCGGCTGATCTGGCTGGGTTATAGCGACGATTTAGGCGCCAATCCGATTGAGGTGATCACCCGTTCCACCGGCACCTGGACACTGGTATTTTTACTGATCAGCTTGTGCGCGACCCCGTTGCGCAAAATAATGGGTTGGGGATGGCTGATGGACCTGCGCCGCATGTTCGGACTGTTTGCTTTTTTTTATGTCTGTCTGCATTTCGCGACCTACATATGGCTGGATCAATACTTCGATTTACATGCCATGTATAAAGACATTATTAAACGGCCGTTTATTACCGTCGGTTTCGCCAGCTTCGTGTTATTAATTCCGCTCGCGGTGACCGCTAACGACGCGATGATGCGGCGTCTCGGGGTAAAACGCTGGCGGCAACTGCATCGTTTGGTATATATCACCGCAAGCGGCGGCGTAGTGCATTATTTCTGGCTAGTGAAAAAAGATATCACGCAGCCGCTGATATATGGTTTAATTCTCGCCTTATTACTGGGTTATCGTCTGCTCGTGGCTTTGCCTAAATGGAACTTACGCCGGGGTTTCCGGCAGCCGCCGGCATTTCTTCGCAAGTGAGAAAATATTCATCCGTGGGTCAGTGTGTTTAGTCAAGCCGAGGTCGAAAAATTTCACCAACAAGGTTATGTCATTGCACCCGGGTTAGCCCCGCGTGAAGTCTGCGCAACCATGACCCAGTTAACCGAGCTGGCCTTGGCGAAAAAACCGGGTCCGGTGGAATACGAGTCCGATTTGCATTATCCGGGCGCGCCTGCTTCGCGCGAGGCGCCCGGTGGGCGCACCGTCCGCCGGTTATTGCAGGCGTATCCCCGGCATCCGTTATTCAGCAGCTGGGCCACTCAGCCCGCGGTGATCGCCCGGGTGCGGCAACTATTAGGCCCCCATTTAGTGCTGCCGCAAGCCCACCATAATTGCATTATGACCAAATATCCCCGCTTCAGCAGCGATACCTATTGGCATCAGGACATCCGCTATTGGTCATTCGAGCGGCCGGAGTTGGTCAGCGTATGGCTGGCGTTAGGATCCGAGGTGCCGGAAAACGGCTGTCTCTATCTGTTGCCCGGCACCCATACGATGACATTTGCGCGTGAACGCTTGGATGAGACCCTATTCTTGCGCACCGGCCTGCCGGAAAACCAGCGCCTGATTGCGACCCAAATTGCCGCCCAATTAAATCCCGGGGATGCGCTGTTTTTTCATGCACGCACCTTCCATGCCGCCGGGCGCAATCGCACCGATCTGCCGAAATTTTCGCTGGTATTTACCTATCGGCCTGCGGATAATCGGCCGCTGCCCGGAACCCGGTCGGCGGCAAAGCCGGAGATTCCTATTGAAGCATAGGCCTCGCCGCATCAACCGGCATCAACAGATGGATTTGCTTCGATTCACCTGCGGCAGCGTTGCCTTTATAATGGGCCGGTCATGACACCGAACCCCACCCATGGCCACTGGCAGCTTTAGGTACGGGCACGCCAGCGCCTCCCATTGGCGGGAAACCGCCGAATCCTGTCTGGTGCAGCTTGGCGCCATCCCGTCCTCGGCCAATCTGGGTTTTTTATATGTTACTGATTTCTTTTCCGGCTATTTGTCGGAAATATTGGCTTTTTTTAAGACCCGCACCCCGGTAAAACATTGGGTCGGCACCGTCGGTATCGGCATTTGCAGTACCGGCCGGGAATATCTCGATCAGCCGGCAATCGCGGTCATGCTGGCGGAGCTGCCGGCGGATTCATTCCGGGTATTTCCCAGCATTATCGATCGGCATGAAAATTTTCCCCATGATGATTTCATTGCCCCAGGCGCGCCCGGCTATTTCGCTATTGTACATGGCGATCCGCGCCATTCCGGCATCGTCGAAATCGTCACCCGGCTCGCAGAGCGGATGGAGAGCGGTTTTCTTACCGGAGGATTGACCAGTTCCCGCCGTAAGGTGGTGCAGATCGCGGACGAGGTGGCGCAAGGCGGCGTTTCCGGCGTCTCCTTCTCGCGCAAGGTGTCGATCTCAACCCGGCTGACGCAAGGCTGCTCGCCGATCGGCCCGCGTCATGTCATTACCGCCTGTGAAGGCAATCTGATTATCGAAATCGACGATAAGCCGGCGCTGGATGTGTTCAAGGAAGATATCGGCGAAGTGCTGGCGCGCGACTTGCGGCGCGTGGACGGCCATATCTTTGTCGGGTTGCCGGTTGCGGGCTCGGATACCGGCGATTATCTGGTGCGCAGCCCGGGAATAGATGTAAAGCAGAGGTTTATTGCTATCGGCGAGCCATTGCAGCACGGCCAGCCGTTAATATTTTGCCGCCGCGACAGCGCGAGCGCTCATGACGATATGAAAAGAATGTTGCAGGATATTAAACGCGACCTCAAAGAGCAACCGAAGGGCGGGGTTTATTACTCTTGTCTGGGCCGAGGAGAAATGCTTTTCGGTCCCGATTCCGCCGAATTAAAAATAATCGGAGAAACATTAGGTGATTTTCCATTGGTGGGATTTTTCGCGAACGGCGAAATTTCGCACAACCGTTTCTATGGATACACCGGCGTGCTGACGTTATTTACGTAATTACCGGGACGCCGGTAATTTTGGAGATAAATATGTCCGAACAAAACGGATTTACAATTCATCTGGAGCAAATTCAAGATTATGAATTCAAGGTTAAATTTAACCTGGACGGAGTATCGGCCTTGCTGCTCGATGAGCCGGAACCGTTGGGGCATGGCAAGGGGCCGGGCGCGTCGCGGCTGCTGGCAGCGGCGGTAGCCAATTGCTTAAGCGCAAGTTTGATTTTCTGTTTTCAGAAATTCAAACAAAAACCAAAAGGCATTGTTACTACCGCCAAAGGCACTTATACGCGCAACGCGCGTGGGCGTCTGCGCGTGAGCGGGCTGGAGATAGAGATTAAGCTGGATGAAGATACTTCCAATTCCGCCTGGTTAAAACGATGCCTGGAGCAATTTGAGGATTTCTGCGTCGTCACCGAAAGCGTAAAACGAGGGATACCGGTTCAGGTAAAAGTAGTGGATGCCGCAGGCCAGCCTATTTCCTAGTGATGGAAAGACTTTTTGCAAAATCCGAACTCGTTAGGCTGGGCGCACCGATTGCGCTGTTGCTTGCCGGCTGCTCGTCCCCAGCGACCCAACAATTCCAGGGTTATGCCGAAGGCGAGTATGTGCGCATCGCGGTTCCGTTCGCCGGGAACTTAAATTTTCTCGCCGTGCGCCGCGGCATGGAGGTAAAAGCGGGTGCGCCTTTATTCACGCTGGAGCAGGAAAATGAGGTGCAGGCCAAGCGTGAAACGGCGGAGCGGTTGGGTGAGGCGCAGGCGCGGCTCGGTAATTTGAAAAAAGGCAAGCGCCCGTCCGAGATCGCGGCTATCCAGGCGCAACAGGCACAGGCGGAGGCGGCGCTTAAGTTGTCGGAGACGCAGTTTAAGCGGTATGACAAGCTCTCTGCCGAAGGCATCGTGCCGCGGGAAAAACTCGATGAGGCGAAAACCGCCTATGAACGCGATAAAGCCAAAGTACAAGAGCTGGCGGCACAAGCGGAAACCGCGACCCTGTCAGGACGGCCGGACGAGATCCGCGCGGCGGCGGCGGAAGTAGAGGCCGCGCGCGCCGCCCTCGCGCAGGCGGAGTGGAAGCTGGCGCAAAAAGCGGTTAAGGCGCCGCTGGATGGTCTCATTACCGAAACGCTATTTAATCAAGGTGAATGGGTGCCGGCCGGCAGCCCGGTGATTTCTTTGTTGCCGCCGCAGAATATCAAGGTGCGTTTTTTTGTTCCGGAGACTGCAGTCGGTGCTTTACGCGCCGGCCAGGCGGTATCGGTTACCTGCGACGGTTGCAAAGACAGACTCGCCGCAAAAATCAGCTATATCAGCTCGCAGGCGGAATACACGCCGCCGGTCATCTACAGCAAGGAAAACCGCAACAAGTTGATGTTTCTGGTGGAGGCGTTTCCCGCGCCTGAAGAGGCGGTAAAGCTGCATCCCGGCCAGCCGGTGGATGTGCAATTAAAACAGCCATGAACGCGAACGACGTCGTTATCGATGTCCGCGGGTTGAACAAAAGCTTTGGCGGCAAGCGAGTGGTGCAAGATTTCTCCATTCAGGTAAAGCGCGGCCAGATTTTTGGTTTCTTGGGACCGAACGGCAGCGGCAAGACGACCACCATTCGCATGTTGTGCGGCCTGCTGACCCCCGACTCCGGCAGCGGCACTTGCCTGGGGTTCGACATCCTCACCCAAGCCGCCGAAATCAAGCGCCAAGTCGGATACATGACGCAGCGTTTCAGTTTGTACGAAGACATGAGCATCAGCGAAAACCTGGACTTCATCGCGCGCATGTATGCCGTGCCGGAGCGCGCGCAGGCGGTAGATCGATCGTTATCGCGGCTTGGATTGCAGGACCGGCGCAATCAACTGGCCGGCACCTTGTCCGGCGGCTGGAAGCAGCGCCTGGCGCTCGCCGCCTGTTTATTGCACGAACCCAAGCTGCTGTTGCTGGACGAACCCACCGCCGGCGTAGATCCGAAAGCGCGGCGCGATTTCTGGCAGGAAATTCATCAACTCGCGGCGGAAGGTTTATCTGTTTTAGTCAGCACGCACTACATGGATGAAGCCGAGCGTTGCCATGAACTGACGTACATTGCCTACGGCAAGCTGTTGGCCCAGGGCACGGTGGAAGAAGTCGTGCGACAGGCAAGGTTGACGACCTACATCGTCGAGGGTGATGACCTGGTCGGGCTCGCCAACAAACTGCGCAATTTACCGGGAGTGGAGCAGGCGGTGCCGTTCGGCAATACTTTACATGTCAGCGGAACCGATAGTAAAGCATTGAACAAAAGCCTTAAACCATTTAGCGGTATGCCCGGGTATCGCTGGACCCCGGCGCAAGCGAATCTTGAGGATGTCTTCATCAGCCTCATGGATAGCGCCGAGGACAGCTTGGACGCATGAACCGGATATTTTCCTGGGCACGGCTTCGCGCCATGCTGGTGAAGGAATTTATTCAGATGCGCCGCGACCGCCTGACCTTCGCCATGATCATCGGCGTGCCGATTATGCAATTGCTGCTGTTCGGATTCGCCATCAATGCCGATCCGAAAAATCTGCCCACCGCGGTATTGCCGTTGGATAACAGTGTCTTTTCCCGCACCCTGGTGCGCGGCATGGAGAACAGCGGCTATTTTCGCGTCACCCATCAAATCCACAGCGAAGCGCAAGCGCAGCGCCTATTGGCCTTGGGCGAAGTCCAATTTGTGCTTACGATCCCGGAAAATTTTTCCCGTAAGCTGCAACGCGGCGAGCAGCCGGTTTTGCTGCTGGAAGCCGACGCCACCGACCCGGCGGCGACCAGCAACGCGCTGGGCGCGCTGGTTAGCTTAAGTCAAACGGTTTTTAACCGCGATCTTCAAGGCAGCCTGCAATATCTGCAACCGAAGCCGGCGCCGGCGGAGATTCGCGTGCACCGGCGTTACAATCCGGAAGGCATTACGCAATACAATATCGTCCCGGCGTTGATGGGGGTGATTTTGACTATGACCATGGTGATGATGACTGCGCTCGCGGTAACCCGCGAATACGAGCGCGGCACGATGGAAAATCTTTTGGCGACGCCGGTAACGCCGATCGAGGTGATGGTCGGCAAAATCGTGCCTTATATCGTCGTCGGCTATCTCCAAATCACGTTAATTCTGTTGGCGGCGCGGTTCCTGTTCAACGTACCCATCGTAGGCAGTCTCCTTTTCCTATCGGTGGTGGTTATTCTTTTTATCGCCGCCAATCTTGCCGTGGGATTCACGTTCTCCACCTTGGCAAAAAATCAGTTACAGGCCATGCAGATGGCATTTTTCTTTTTCCTGCCCTCACTGCTGCTTTCCGGGTTTATGTTTCCGTTTCGCGGCATGCCGGAATGGGCGCAGTGGATCGGCGAGGCGTTGCCGCTGACGCATTTCCTGCGCATCGTGCGGGGAGTGCTGCTGAAGGGAAATGGCTTTATGGAAACCTGGCCGCAAATCTGGCCGCTGGCGGTATTCCTGCTCGTTGCCGCTGCAGTTGCTCTGAATCGCTACCGTAAAACGCTGGATTAGTTGCTAATTCTTAAATTGCATCCCCACTGTCGATAGCACTCTCATGAGAAATCGCTGAGCTCACTTTGAAACATAAAATTTGGTCTATACCATTTCGTTGGGTCTAGTCGGGTCATGCCTTTCTTTATTATTGTATTTCTCTTTCAGCTTTTTGATTTGATCAAGAATTGGTTTAACATCTATCAAGAGCAGGCGCCCTTTTTCCGTCAGCTCAATCCCTCGCCCGATTTTATTATAAAGTTTTACCTCGTATTCTTCCTCGAGTAATTTAAGCTGTTGGGAAATCGAAGATTGACTGACATGAAGCTCCCGCGATGC
>DATGVQ010000003.1:0-4476 GCA_035300145.1 Acidiferrobacterales bacterium
ACCAGTACAATCCGGCGCGTCTTGTGGAATTGCAGAAAACGGCCGCCGCAAACGTGGAGCAAGCCCTGGTCCGCGAGGAAGAGGAATTTAAGAAACAGGAAGAGGAATTTAAGAAACAGGCGTTCTTAATGGGCACCTTTCATGTTGGTCGTTCTTTGTATGAGCTTAAATTGGCGATGAGCTGGCATGAGCCGATGCGCTTCAACAAAGAAAAAATTTACCTGCGCAGTAAGCAGCGCGGCGACAGCCTGATGAAAGGCAGCCCCGCGCCGGGGCTGATAGGGTTCGCCCTGGAATATTACAAGCTGGCCGGCGATCAAGGCTGGATCAAGCAAGCGAAGGACGTGGCCAATAAACTCGGGGACGATGCCGCCAAAAATGGCGAGATCGAACAGGCGCGCGGATATTTCCGGATCGCCGGCAATGATCCTCGCGCCCGCGAGCTGGGCGATCTCATGGCAGAGCGCAACAAGGCGCTCAAGGAGAAGTGGCAGAAAGAAACGGAGAAGCGGGAGAAAGAAACGCACAAAGATAAGCAACAACAGGAACAGTTTAAAAATGAGCAGAACAAACTGGAAAAGGAGCTGGGGTTGTGAATCGCGTCCCTACACGTAGAGATGCTGCAACATCTTGTTCGGAAGCCCTGAGCGTTTCGAAGATCGGGATTTCCCCGCGAGACGGCAAGGACGAGCCAGATAATTTAAATGCAACTAATTTACTACGAGCATGAGGACCTAAATACCATGACGAAAAGAATCAAATGGGTCTCTGGTTTAACGTTTTGGTTTATGGGTTGCTTGGCGCAACTTTTACTGGTCACTACCGCTCATGGAAGCGCGTGTACATGTCAGGACACTGGCGCGATGCTGATGAGAATTAACGAAGCTGAAGCCGCCATCCGGGGTCTCCGGATCGAAGAAACCCAATACACGCAGGTAAGTGCAGAAAAGGGGAAAGATTATATGTATTCGAAGGACGCGTATAACGACATGCGAGACGCTGTACAAGCCGTTATAAACGCAGCCGTTATCTATTCGAAACCAGAATCGACATTTGGCTCGGCTGAGACCAATAGTGTTACTTGCGATGTCACGATCAAAGATAAACCATCACCATGTATCGAGGAATCCCTGCGACGCCATGAAGCAGTCCACGTAGAGATCTGCAACGCCAAAGAAAAAGGCTTACGTGCCGAATACCACTTTTTTACCGATTACCACGACGGTGTGAAAATGGCCGATGTGGCCGAAGAGGAAATCCTGGGTTATACGGTCGAAATCGATGGGCTTAACAAAATACTCGCCTCCCAGAAGTGCCCTAACCCCTGCGATCGCGCAGGCTTGCCGCTGCCGGATGAAAAAGTCACCGAGGGAGCGCTCGCCTCCAACACGAAGGAGTGTAAGCAGCCTGAGCGGGATTACACGTCGCAGAAAAGAGGGCGCGACCCTGGGGTAAAAAGACCTCATCACCGCTGGGATATCATCTCGTGACGTGGCGGCCATGCACAGCCATGGGGATATGGCTGTGCATTTCGTGGAACGGTAGCGCGCATGCAGTGGAACCGGTAGACCGCTTTGCCGGGCTGGCGGCGTCGTATGTCATCGAGGCGCAGGGCAAGACGCTGTGGGCGCATCAGGCGGATCGCAAGCTGCCGCCGGCGAGCCTGACCAAGATTATGACCGCGTTGCTGGTGCTGGAGCGCAGCCGTCCGGATGACATCGTTACGGTCGGCGCCGACGCGGTGGGCGAGACCGGCTCGCGCATGGGTCTTAAGGCCGGCGAGAGATTCCGTGTCGGGGACCTGCTCGCGATTATTCTGCTGCAGTCCGCCAACGACGCGTGTCACGCGCTCGCCACGCATGTCGCCGGCAACGAGATTCGCTTCGTCGCACAGATGAACCGGCGGGCGAAAGAAATAGGCCTGAATAAAACCAACTTTACCAACGCCTGTGGTCATGATCACCCTCGGCATTATTCAACCGCGTACGATCTGGCGCGGCTGACCGATATCGCGCTGAAGCACGCCCTTTTTCTGGAATTAGTCGCCATGGTGCAGACGACCGCAGCGACCGTGGACGGCAAACGGACCTTCGACCTGGTCAACAGCAACGAACTGGTCGGGCGCTACCCCGGCGCAATCGGGGTCAAAACCGGCTACACGCAGAGGGCCGGCAAATGCCTGGTCGCGTTAGCGCAGCGGGGGGACGCGAGCGTAATACTAGTGCTACTCAATGCGCCGGACCGTTGGTGGAGTGCGGTCGATATGCTCGACTACGCTTTCGCGCACCTCGCGTTGGTAAAGTCCGCCGGCCGGCTATGAGGGCGGCATCATGGATGCGGCCCTTAATGCTGGTAAGCGCGGTATATGTCGGTTATCTGAATGCGTTCTGGGGCGCCTTTCAATTCGATGACTATAACGTCATCGTCGACAATCCGGCGGTGCATTCCTGGGCAAACTGGCTGGCCGACCTCGGCGGCGGCATACGGCCGCTGCTCAAGCTCAGCTATACGCTGAACTGGACGTCCGGACTGGGACTTTTCGGCTTTCACCTGTTCAATGTAAGCGTACATGCCGCCAATGCTGTTTTGGTTTATTTGCTGTTCAAGAATTTCGACGAGCGTAATTCCGCAACCTCAGGGCATGTAGATCAGCAGCAGAGCGGTGCGTTAATCGCCGCACTGCTATTCGCATTGCACCCTGTTCAAACCGAAGCTGTTACCTATATCAGCGGGCGCTCGATTTCGCTCATGGCGTTTTTCTATCTGAGCAGCCTCCTTTCCTACATTTACGGAAGACAAGCAAACTCCCGGTACTTGCTTTACCTGGTTTCGCCGCTGCTATTCGTACTGGCCATGCTCACCAAGGAAACCGCGGTATCGCTGCCGCTTGCCCTTCTGCTGTGGGAAGCGAGGACCGCCAACCGTTCGGAAAGCTGGCCCGCGCTTGTCCGTCGTCAGGCGCTCCATTGGATGTTATTGGTTTGCGCGTTGGTGGTGATCGCGCTGCACCAGCGTTATTGGGAGCTTCTGACTCTCAGTCTGAGAGAGCAGGACTTGCGGACCGTGCTGCTGACACAGATCAATGGTGTCACGTATCTGATCTCGCGTCTGGTCAGTTTCCAGGGCCTCAACATCGATCCAGATCTGCCGTTGTTGTCCGCCTGGACCCCAACGCTTGCCGGCCAGGCTGCTTTTTTACTGACGCTGTTGATGCTGGCGCTGGTGCGATCGCGCCGACGGCCGTGGTTGGGGTTCGGCGTTGCATGGCTGTTCATACACCTGTTGCCAACCAACTCATTGGTGCTCAGATTGGACGTAGCGAACGAACGCCAACTCTATCTTGCAAGTTGTGGCGTTTTTTTCGCCGTCGGTATGGAAATCGAAGCATTGAAAGCGGCATGGCAAACATACGCTCGGCAAATTCACGTCGGCGTTATCCTGCTGTTAATGACGCTGGGATATTTTTCAGTGATACGCAACCACGACTACCGTGACGAAATCGCATTGTGGGAAGCGACGGCGCGCACGTCGCCGCATAAAGCCCGTGCGCACAACAACCTCGGGTATGCCTACGCGATGGCGGGCCGGCATGAGGACGCAAAGCGCTGCTACCTTACCGCATTACGTCTCCAACCTGATTACGCCATTGCGCGCGATAATCTCGCTTTGCTCGATACAACAAACGGCGAGCGGTCGTCTTATGGGACGTCGCAGATTCGGTCGGCGCCGTAACGCCTCAAATTGGATCATCACGGTCTGAGCAATTGCAGCGAGCCGCCTATTTTTTGCGCACTTCATTTTAGGCAGGCAGGTAAAACGGAAACACGCTACCGCCGATTATTCTCCCTTGGCCCGCCCAGGCCGGCAAATCTTTAGGGCTGTTTAGCCTTAGTCGAATTTGAAAGAGCCGCAGGACAGAGTAGGGAAGAAGGACGCCATATTATTCATCACGATCGAGCTGTCGGGGCCCCTCTCCGACATTGAGGCATGGGCCAAGCGGATCAACGTCAACGGCGTGTTGGCCCAGATCGACTCAGGCGGATAACCAAGATCTTCATAGCGATCATACAGAAGAGCCAAAAGCGCGAGGTCAAGAACTCATAAGGTGGCGGGCAACACAGTCACCTGAAAATATCAATGCCCAGCAGGGTGATGAAAAACTCGTTTTTCATCACCCTGCTAGTGTCCCGAAAATACTTTTACGAAAAAACTCCCTCACCCCAACCGGCTTCGCCCCCCTCGCTTCGCTCTCCCCGGCGGGAGAGGGGCCAAACTCCCTTCTCCCTCCGGGCATAGGTATCTACACAATTCATCAACCCAATGATTCTGAAGGAACCGCCCAATCACACCGCAACACCCAACTATCATTCCCGCGCAAGCGGGAATCCAGTATTGACGCGGGGTATCTGGATTCCCGCTTGCGCGGGAATGACGATCTATTCGAGATGTGTAGATACCTATGCCCTCCGGGGAGAG
>DATGVQ010000004.1:0-11485 GCA_035300145.1 Acidiferrobacterales bacterium
GCCTCACAAACTCATAACGCGCAGACATAATGGACACCTCCTTCCACGGCATTGCGGCTTCTCCTTGGTATCGAGAAACAGCAAGCATATTGTGTCCACCATGTCCCCGAACAGCTGTCCACCATCTCCCCGGTCTATACAGTGGGAGAGGGAAAGTCGGTGCGGCCTCCGGCCGCAGGTTCATGGGTAGCTAAACCGATCAGATAACGGTCCTAGGCTTGCTATGTGCGCCATCTCGGATTGGTAGAAATGAGTTCGTATATTTGCCCGCCAATACCAAGCCCCAAATCCGTATGACGTCTTTCCGTAGCCGCCGGAGATCGGGGCTGAAAAAATCTGGATATCTGCTTTGAAGGAGGACGTCATGAGATTTTCACAGCGCGTTATGGCTACTTTGGGATTGGCTCTGCTGCTGGCGGGTACATCCACCTTCGCCGCTTGCCAGACTACACCCGCATCGCAGCGGCACCTAAAAACGGCTTTCATCATACTTATGGAGAACAAAAACTGGTTGCAGATCGTCGGCAGCAGCAGCGCCCCCTACATCAATAATACCTTGTTACCCATGGCCTCCCACGCGGAGCAGTACTTCAATCCGCCATTGGTTCATCCCAGTCTGCCCAACTATCTGTGGCTCGAAGCCGGTACTAACTTCGGCATCTTCAATGATGACCCGCCCGGCGTGAATCACCAGAGTACAACCAAGCATCTGGTAACCTTGTTACAAAAAAACAACATTTCCTGGAAGACGTATCAGGAGAGTATCAGCGGCAGCGACTGTCCGCTGGTCAGCAGCGGGTTATATGCTGTAAAGCACAATCCCTTCGTTTACTTTGATGATGTAACGAATAACCTCGATCCCAATTCGGCGAATTGCATTAGCCACGTTCGGCCGTTTAGCGAACTGGCAACGGATCTCGCCAACAATACCGTCGCGCAATACAATTTCATTACCCCGAATGAGTGCGACGATATGCATACCGCGTGCGCACCGCTCAATGATGCCATCCAGCAGGGTGACACCTGGTTGTCCCAGAACCTGCCCACGATTCTGAACTCCGCGGCCTACCAAAGCGGTGGCGCGGTGTTCATCACGTGGGACGAAGGGGCGATTGGGGACGGTCCGATCGGCATGATCGTGCTATCGCCGTTTGCCAAAGGCAACGGCTACCGGAACCTTATCCACTATACGCACGGATCGACTTTGCGCACCGTACAGGAAATCTTCGGCGTCACCCCGCTCCTGCGAGATGCTGTCATCGAGACCGATCTAAGCGATCTCTTTACGGTTTTCCCCTAACCGGATAAGTCATTCTTTATGTGGGCGAGAAGTCCGATTGCGCCGATCGGGCTTTACAAATCATACGGCGTTATCCTGGTTTCTTCTTCTTACGTTCTAAACTTTTCCAACGCCGTGTGCCTTGCTTTAATTGACCTTGATCAATTTCTTTTTTAAATTTGTCTGTTAGACTTACTTTATGGATTTTTTACTATGGTTCGATTCCAGGCTGAGGCGCCGTTACGACGCCGCGGGGCCGCGTTATACCTCATATCCCACCGCGAAGCACTTCTATGAACCTTTGGTACGGTGTTAGATCGTTATTTCCGCGAAAAACAAGTGCAGCGCTACTCGAAGGTGATTTAACCGCCATGCTACCGGTCCAACCCCAACCCGACGTTTTGAGAAAGAGCAGCTACAGCCGCGCCGAACTGCTTCAGTGCGGGCGCGGTGAGCTGTTCGGGCCCGGCAATGCGCAGTTGCCACTGCCGCCGATGCTGATGGTGGACCGCATCGTGGAAATCACGGAAGACGGCGGTGCGCACGGCAAGGGCCATATCGTTGCCGAACTGGATATCACGCCCGACTTGTGGTTTTTCGATTGCCACTTCCCCGGCGATCCGGTCATGCCCGGTTGCCTCGGCCTCGACGCCATGTGGCAGTTGGTCGGCTTTTTTCTCGCTTGGGCCGGCGGCCCCGGCCATGGCCGCGCCCTCGGCGCGGACAAGGTGAGCTTCGCCGGACAAGTGACGCCGGCGAATAAGCTGGTCCGCTACCGCATCGATATGCGACGCGTGGTCAAGCGCAAGCTGTTCATGGGTGTCGCCGACGCGACCATGGAGGTCGATGGCCGCCCGATCTATTCGTCAACCGGGCTCCGGGTCGGCCTGTTTACCTCCGTAGCCGGATTTTAGGACACCATGAAACGCGTGGTCGTGACCGGCTTGGGCATCGTATCGAGCATCGGCAACAATAAGCAAGAAGTCCTGGAATCGCTGCGGAACGGGCGCTCGGGCATCGCCTTCCATCAGGAATACGTGGATCTCGGATTTCGCACCGCGGTTCATGGCGCGATTAAGTTGGATCCGGATGCGCTGATCGATCGCCGGATACGGCGGTTTATGGGCGACGCCGCCGCCTTTAACTACCTGGCCATGCGCGAGGCGATCGCGGACGCGAAGCTCGGTGAGGACCAGATCTCGAATGTGCGCACCGGGCTGATAGCCGGCTCCGGCGGCGCCTCCACGGAGAATGTCGTGTTTGCCGCCGATACGCTGCGCGCGAAGGGGTTGCGCAAGGTCGGGCCCTACATGGTGCCGCGCACGATGTCGAGCACGACCGCCGCCTGCCTCGCGACTGTGTTTAAAATCAAGGGCGTCAGCTATTCGATCAGCTCGGCGTGCGCGACCAGCGCGCATTGCATCGGCAACGCTGCCGAGCTGATTCAGTATGGTAAGCAAGACCTGGTGTTCGCGGGCGGCGGCGAAGAGGTGCACTGGACCCTGACCCTGTTGTTCGACGCGATGGGGGCGCTCTCTTCGAAATATAACGATGCGCCGCAGCGTGCATCGCGCGCGTTCGACGCCGCACGCGACGGGTTTGTGATTTCGGGCGGCGGCGGCGTGCTGGTGCTGGAAGAGTTAGAACATGCCCGTGCCCGTGGCGCCAAGATCTACGCCGAGCTTGTCGGCTATGGCGCGACCTCGGATGGCGCCGATATGGTGCAACCCTCCGGCGAAGGGGCGGTGCGCTGCATGCGCCAGGCGTTGCAAGGCGTGCAAGGATCTATCGATTATATCAACGCCCATGGCACGAGCACGCCGGTGGGTGATGCCATGGAACTCCAAGCGATCAAGGAAGTGTTCGGAAGCCGCGTGCCGGTGATCAGTTCCACCAAATCCTTAACCGGCCACGCGCTCGGCGCCGCCGGCGCACAAGAGGCCATTTACTCGCTATTGATGATGGAGCACGGGTTCATCTGCGCCTCCGCCAACATCGACCAACTCGATCCTGCCGCAGACGGCCTGCCGATTGCCCGCGAACGCGTAGACGGGGTTACGCTCAATGCGGTTTTATCCAACAGTTTTGGGTTTGGCGGCACCAACGCAGCCCTGGTATTCCAAACAACTTTAAATCCATCTTTAAAGAAGTGAAAGAAACCGGAACTTTGCGCTTACCGGAATTGATCGCCCACCGCGGCTATGCCGCGCGCTATCCGGAAAATACCCTCATCGGGATCGAAGCCGCCATTCAGGCGGGCGCGCGCTACGTGGAGGTGGACGTACAACTGTCGGCCGATAGCGCGCCGGTTTTGTTTCATGACCGTGATCTTAAGCGAGTGTGCGGTGTTCAAGGCGGGGTGCATGAATTTACGCTGGAACAATTGCGCCAATTCCATGCCTACGAATTTGGCCGTTTCGGCTACAAGTTCGCCAACACGCCTATCGCCACCCTGGCTGAATTATGCGAATTGCTGCAGCGCCACCCACGGGTGACGGCATTCATCGAAGTAAAACAGGAAAGCCTGGATCACTTCGGTATTGCCCTTACACTTAAACATATAGCAAGTGAACTGCGTCCAATCGCGCAACAATGCGTGTTGATCTCGTTTTCCAACGAATTGTTGCTCACCGCGCGCAATGCGCAACAAAAGGGTTGGCATGCGTTGGGCGCGGTGGTGGAAAAATGGAGAGAGCGCAAACGCGATATTATCCACGCGATTAAACCGGAATACTTATTCTGCGATGTACGCGGGCTGCCTTGGTTCGGACGCCTGCACTTGGAGGGTGCGCAATTGGCCGTTTATGAAGTAACCGATGGCGAGCTTGCCTTGCGTTTGGCCGAGCGCGGCGTAGCCTTGATTGAAACCTTTGCTATCGGCGAAATGCTCGCGCAACTCGAACTCATGCGCGGCGCAGCGGCGTAATGCCGAACTACGATGTCGTTATTATCGGTGGCGGCATTCATGGCGTCGGTGTGGCGCAAGCCGCGGCGGCGGCGGGATATCGCGTCTTGCTGTTGGAGCGCGATAAGCTCGCCGGCGGCACCTCCAGCCGCTCCAGTAAACTCATCCACGGCGGATTGCGCTATTTAGAGACCGCCCAGTTACATTTAGTGCGCGAGTCGCTGCGCGAGCGCGAAATTTTGCTGACTATCGCGCCCGATTTGGTCCATCTGCTTCCGTTCTATATCCCGATCTATGCCGACAGCACGCGCCGTTCTTGGCAGATCCGCGCCGGCCTTTCGCTTTATGCCTTGCTCGGAAATCTCGCACGCGCCACGCGCTTTGCGCGGCTCCCCCGCAGCAAGTGGGGCGGGCTCGACGGCTTGAAAACGGAAGGTTTACAAGCGGTGTTCCGCTATTTTGATGCGCAGACCGACGATGCCTTATTGACGCGCGCGGTCATGCGCTCCGCCATTTCGTTGGGCGCAGAACTTGCCTGCCCGGCGCGGTTTATCTCTGCGCATCGTGAGCCAGGGGGATATCAAGTGAGATATGGGATCGGCGCGCAAGCACCGGCGGGAAGGAATCTACCCAACGAGAAGGAATGCCGTTGCCGGGTGCTGGTGAATGCCGCCGGCGCGTGGGTTAACCATATATTAGAGACGATTGCGCCCGCGCCGCCTAAATTCGCCATTGACCTGGTGCAGGGTGCGCACATTGTGGTTGAAGGGCGGCTTGCGCACGGGGTTTACTACGCCGAAGCGCCTGATGATAAGCGCGCGGTATTCATTATGCCGTGGCAAGGCCGTATTCTGGTTGGCACCACCGAATCGCCTTTTACCGGCGATCTCGCTTTGGTCCAACCCCTGCCGGGGGAGATTGCTTATCTGCAGAAAACCTTGCGTCACTATTTCCCGACGCACCAGGGCAAGCTCGTGACCGCTTTCGCCGGCCTGCGCGTGCTTCCCAAGGATGACCGTCCGGCGTTTTACCGCCCGCGCGAGACGATATTATTTCCCGATGATGCCCGTCAGCCTAGGTTGATAACAATTTACGGCGGCAAGCTCACCGGCTACCGCGCCATCGCGGAAAGGATAATAAAACTTTTGCAAGCGTCGCTACCCGCCGGTAAACAGGTCGCCGATACCGCGCGACTCAGCCTAGCGACAAGGTAGTGAATTTTCTTTATTTCTTTTGGGTAATCGGGTGATTGGTGGAAGCACTACCGTTCGCGGCGGCGCGGGCGCGCTTCACCCGCTCGGCGGTCACTGGATGGGTCGACAGGAAAGCAAAGGCGTGTTGATCCTCGTCATGTTTCTTGGCGAGCCGCTCCATGAGCGTGGCGAAGGCCTCCGGCGAGCGATCGTGCCGCTTGAGAAGCTTGAATGCGAAATCGTCCGCCTCGGCCTCGAACTCGCGCGAATACTTGGTCTGCGCCAATACCACTGGTAGACCGGCCACGGCGACACTGAGTGACGCCGCATCGGCGGTAAGCGTTGCCGCCACGACTGCGACCGCGGAGTTCTGTAGCACGTGCCGCATGGTATGGCGTAGCTCCACGTGTCCGATCTCGTGGGCCAACACCGCCAGCACCTCGTCAACGGTCTCCGCCGCATGCACCATATCGTCGGTGATGACGATAGTACCGCCCGGCAGGGCAAGCGCATTCGCGCCGATAACGGAGGCGCGAAACTCCAACTGATAATGACGCTCCAGCGGCAAACCGCTGCGCAGCATGTCAAAACCCTCCCGGATTTGGTTTTGCGTGTCCTGCTCAAGATGCGTGGGCTTAAACCATTGGTTGTTGTCCAACCAGACCAGGGCTTCCCGGCCCACCGCCTGCTCGGTTTCAATCGGTATGCGCGCGGCAACGCGCTCCGCGACCGCGGGTAGCCCGTAAAAATAGGCGGCCAGCAGCAAGGCCGCGATGACCGCCACGCTCGCCAGCGCCACGCTCAAATGTTTCTCCAGCCAGGCCACCAGGCCTTCGGACTGGCTTTCGTGGGGCAGGTGGTCCAGTGCCGGTTGGTCGGCGCATTGAAACTGCCCGCCGTCGGGCAGGGAGATGAAACGTTCGGCCCGACCCACCCGTGGCGATACTAACAGTTGCCGAGTAGCATATCCGTGTGACCTATTCGCGCCTATCAGCATCGCCTCGGGTCCCGCGAAAACCAGCGTGGCCGGCACGCCGATCGGCTGGCGGCCGTCGTAATATTGTCCCTGCAGCGTGACGGTGCCGGCGTTCATAGCGAGAGATCCACGTCGAAGAATTCACCCAGCTCCGCTCCCGCCGCCTGCACCGCGCTGGTGTCGCCGCCGTGGAAATAGCTGAGTTCGCCTTCGACCAGCACCCGCATATGATCCGTCCGGTACTTGAGGGTTCGTATTACCGCCCACGGCGTCAGCAGTCCTACCGAGGCGACGATCGCGATGGCGTTCGTCAGGTAGAGCCAGGCCATTGCGCCGCCGCGCAGCGTGGAGTGAAACCGCAGTGGCCCGAGCCGGGTCTGGTTCCAGACCAGGTTGCCGCGATGCGCCTGAACATAAGCGAACGCGAATACATATCCGGCGTAGAACGGAAGACTGAAGAGTAAAAACGCGAACTGCGACTTTTTTATGGATGCGGATGCCGCAACCCCGGCGATGCCTAAGCCGGTGATGATCCCCGCGCCAATAACGATCAGTCCCGCTATGAAATAAACTTTGAAGAACTGTCCGCCGGTGGCGGAAAACTTCCCGTTCTCACCGCCAAAGGAAGTGTGGCTGACGATAAAATTTTTGAGCCGGCTTATCCACCATGGAAATGCGAGGCCGAAAATTCCGAACAGCGCGGCGGCGCCCTTGTAATTTCCCCACCATTGAAACATGGTGCCGACGACCAGGGCCGGGATCAGTCCCCAGGCGTAGATCGCTTGCAGCGCACCCAGGTAATTCCCGTCGAAACGGAAGGTCATATTGCGGAAGGCGGAGTAGCGCGCGTTGAACGCCGCCGAGCGGACAATCACCCACGGTGCGAGAGCCGCGCCCGCCGCCAGTATGTAGGGCATTACCGAGGTGAAAAAATGGCTCGACAGGTAATAGACGGAGAACAGTGTCGCCGCGATCACGCGGCCCTTCAGGATCGGAATCGGCCGGCCGAGGTACTGGAATGGCGTGCCGTCCAAGATGACGTGCGAGTAGAAATAGCGTTTCTTGCGCACCTTCGCCCACGCCGAGAAGATGCCGGCGGTGAGCAGCGTCAGACACAGATTCACCGCCCAGATCCGGAAATAATCCCGGGCGGAACCGCGGAACTCCAATATTAGCGCGCGCGGTTGGCCTGAATTTTCGGGACTCCGTTCGGCCAAATTAGCATAGGGCTCGGTCATCGATAGCGACACAAAATGGCAATGCTTCTAAAACTAGCATATGCATAACAAATCGCCATAAAGACGATTAAAGAAACGGAATTATCCGTGCCGTATAGCTTCTACCCCAACGCTTGAGACAGCGCCTCGCGCCAGCGTTGATAACGTGCCGTGAACAGCGGATTTTCCTTCGGTTTAAACCATACCCCCGGCGCGGATTCCGGCCATACTTCCGGACGGCCGGCCAACAGATAGACCGTGCCGCGCGCGGTGGCCTCATGCTCGATAGGCCGATAAACCGGCAGGCCGCTTAAATCCGCCAGCCGTTGGCACAGTCCATCGTAGCGGGCCAGCCCGCCGCTGATATGGATGTTATCCACTTGTGAAGCGAAATACGCGGACTCCCGCAGATTTTCCTGCAAGAGAAACACGATGCTTTCAGCGACGGCAACGGCTTTTTGCCAAGGCTCGCCCGCGCCGACGAAGCGCGAGGTGAAGTTCGGCACCCAAAACGGCGAGCCCAGGCCGGATATGCCGTTGAGAAATAACGGCGGCTCGGCGGCAAGCGCCAGCCACTCCGGTAGTTTTGATTCAACGTCCAAATTCAGTTCCTGTGATAACCAGCTTAGCGCGCTGCCGGCGCCATTAACGGTGCCTTCGACCACATAATTTTTTTCTATGTTGTCGTGTAAAACGATGCTGGTCAGCAGCTTGGGATGATAGGCGGCATAATACCCGATGGGCCGCTGCACGAAGGCGCCGGTGCCGATATTGATATAGGCGGTTTTCAGCTGCGGTTGGCCGTAGGCGTATAACGCCGCGGACTGATCCCCGGTCATGATACGCAATGGCACCGGCTTAGCTCTGATGCGCAGGCCGCCGAATGCGTAACGCGTCGGCACACACAGCGGCAGACAGGCCACAGGCAGGCCGAATAATTCCAGCAACCTCGCGTCCCAGTCGCAGGTTTTGAAGTTCCATAACAGCGTGCGGGCGGCATTCGCCGGGTCGATAAACAGCGGGTGGTTATCCAGCAAGCGAAACAGCAGGAAACTCGCGAGCGGCCCTAGACCTAAGTATCCGCCCTTGAACGCGGCGCCAACTTCCGGCAAATAATCCAGGCACCAGCGCAATTTGCTCGCGCCATAATGGGGCGATAGAAATAGGCCGGTGATTTTATGAATTTCCTCGGCCTGCGCGGAAAACTGGGCGAGCCAGGCATGCGCGCGCCGGTCTTGCCAACTGATTACCGGCGATAACGCGCGGCCGCTGCGGGTATCCCAACAGACGATACTGGAACGTTGCGTAGCAAGGCCTATAGCAGTGATGTCTTCGGCGCGAGGACCCAGCGTACGCCCGGCCTGATCGACGGCGGTGCGGATGGAAGCGACGACTTCTTCCGGATCCTGCTGCACCCAATCGGCATGCTGACGGGTGACTGCGACGTCTTTAATCCATTTTGCCAGCAGGTGGCCTTCGTGATCGAACACGAACGCGCGGCTGGCATGTCCGCCCTGATCGATGGCAAGATACAGAGTGGAAGATTTTTTATCCTGCTCCATCTAAATAAACCGTCCAGTCATATCCGCCGGCGCCGCCGACCAGGAACCAGGGATTGAGCAAAGAAGGTTTGTTATAAACCAGCGGATGCATCTGCAAATCCTTGACCCAACCGCCCGCCGCCTCGACCACACAGTGGGCGGCGGCGGTATCCCATTCGCAAGTGGGCCCGAGGCGCGGATAAATATCGGCCTTGCCTTCGGCGACTAAACACAGTTTAAGCGAGCTGCCCATATTGACGGTTTCATGCTCACCCTCACGCGCGCGCAATCGCGCAAGAAATTTGTCGACGGCGCCGCCGGCATGCGAGCGGCTCGCCACCACCATCGCCTTGCCGCCGTGATAAGCGCGCGCCCGGATAGGTCGCGTGGGGCCGTTCGCTTCTTGCTTCCAGGCGCAATTTGTTTGCGCTGCGGAATAAGCGATGCCGGTGACCGGCACGTACACCACACCGAGTACCGGCCTGTCGCCTTCGATCAGGGCGATGTTGACGGTGAATTCGCCGTTACGCTTAATAAACTCCTTGGTGCCGTCCAACGGATCTACCAACCAAAACCGTTGCCAGGAAGCGCGCGTCTGGTAATCAATCGTCGCCGCCTCTTCCGACAGCACCGGGATATCGGGTGTGAGCTCGGCAAGCGCGGCGGTGATTACCCGGTGCGCCGCCATATCGGCCTCGGTCAACGGCGACAAATCGGCCTTTTTATAAGTATCAAACTCTTGCCGGTAAACTTCTAATATCCGCTCACCGGCCAGGCGCGCGATCTCAACCGCCGGCAGGCGGTAGCGCTCAAAATTATTTTTCACATACCACCTTTGGTTAGCATCTGCCGCACCATGAACAAAGCGGCGATGCTGCGCGCCTCGGTACACTCTTCTAAAGCCAGGAGCGCCGGCAAATTATCCAGCGACCACGGCACGACCTCGATGGCCTCCGGTTCATCACCCGGGCGCCTTTCGGGATAAAGCTCTTCGGCCAGTATCATATGGGTAGTATGGCCGAGGTATCCGGGGGCGAGGGTGACGGATTTAATAGGCGTAAATTTTTTCGCGCCGTAACCGATTTCTTCCATCAGCTCACGGTTGGCGGCATCCTGCGGCGTTTCGCCGCTCTCAATTCGGCCCTTAGGCAAAGCCAACTCGTAACGATCGACCCCGGCCGCGTATTCGCGTATTAACAGCACGGTGTTAGCATCCAGCATCGGCACCATCAGCACCGCGCCGGGCGATGAACTGTGCAACCGTTCATACTGCGCTTCGCGGCCGTTGGAAAAGCGCAGATCCAACCGCTCAATCCGGAACAAACGCGTTTGGGCGATGATCTTGGCGCCGGTAATTTCGGGTTTTTTATTGCTAGCCAAGCTGGCCTGTCTCTTTGAGATTATGCATGAGCGATATCCTTAGCTGCTCGCCGTTAACTTCTCTTTTCCTCCCCTTGCGCTTGCGGCTGGCCCAGATCGGATCGGGGAAATGCGCATCATCAGAAAAGCGCGCAATCACATGCCAGTGCAGATGCGGCGTTTGATTGCCCAGCGACGCGAGATTGATCTTTTCCGGTTGCAAATGCTCGCGCATAACCCGCTCGACTGAAAATACCACCTTCATCAAATATAGACGGTCGGCTGGCGTCAAGTCAGTCATTTCGCGCACATGCGCATGCCAAATAACCCGGCAAAAACCCGCATAATCCGCTTCATTTACCAAAACGACACGGCACGTCCTATTGTTCCAAAGTATATGTTCATTTTCAGGAAAACATAGCGGGCACGGCAAAACCGAATGGCTCATTACGGAAGCTGCCTTTTCATCGCCAACAATTGGTTCCAATGTTTAATCGTATCGGGCATTTCGGGGGCCGGCGGCGCCCGGCCGAAAAGTCTCAAGATGTCTTCCGGTTTAACTTTTTCGCCACCCGCCATGAATAGCCCTTTCACCAGCGCGACGGCGCAAAGCTTATCTTCTTCCACCGCAAATCTTTGCTCGATATAGAAGTATTTTTCATCCCAGGCGAGCATGCGGCTGGTAAGCAAAAATTTTTGCAATGGCTTAATGGGGCGAATGAAATTAATCTCGGCGGCGCCCAACACCGGCATCCAGCGGTTCTTTATCAGCTTGCCCAACAACTTCATCTGGCCGATAAGATGAATCCGCCCTAAATCCATAAATGTGAGATAACGCCCATTATTTAGATGCATATTCAAGTCGCAGTCATGCAGCCACACGCGGAAGCAAAGGCGGGACTCATCCATAATCCCCTTGCCTGCACTGAACCAAACATGCATCAACACCTTCAACAGACGTAAATAGAGGTTCATCGGTCCTCCCAAAAACCTAGGAATAACAATATCATCCGTT
>DATGVQ010000005.1:0-2588 GCA_035300145.1 Acidiferrobacterales bacterium
ATTCGTGCATCCTGCACAGCACAGCGAATCCACCGGGTTGGGGGTCCGTGCCGCCACACGGCCAGGCGTGCGGAACGGACGGTGGATTCGCCGCGTGGCGGCTTAATCCACCCTACTTCACCGGACCGCCAAGGCCAATGACATCTTGCAAAAGATCATCCGCGCCAATCGCCGGTTAAGTTCCAAATAGAATGGCGTACACCACTAGAATCTTATCTGTAGTTGATCGCGCCCTCCTTACTCTCCATAATGGCGGCAACAGGATTTTCGAGTCGATCAGGCACTTTATCTTATTCGTGAGAGAAGCCAAGATTGCTAAGCCGAGATGTACTTTCAGGTGGGGACGTTGACACTCTACCGCTTACCGCGCTAAAAGGGGTCGGTCCCAAGCTCGCGCAAAAGCTGCAACGCCTAAGGCTGGTTACCGTCCAGGATCTGCTGTTTCATCTCCCATTTCGCTATCAAGATCGCACGCGTGTCGTGCCTATCGGCGCGCTGCGTGCCGGCCAGGAAGCGGTTGTAGCCGGCACGATTGAATTGACTGATGTGGTGTTTCGCGGGCGGCGCAGCCTGTTGTGCCGCATGAGTGACAAGACCGGCAGCGTTACTTTGCGGTTTTTTTATTTTTCCGCCGCACAGCAGGCGAATTTCGCGCGTGGCCGTAAGCTGCGCTGTTTCGGCGAGGTTCGTTTCGGGCCTATTGGCCTCGAAATGGTGCATCCGGAATGTGTCTTCGATAATGCCGGTGATCGCCCGCCGGAGAACACGCTTACGCCGGTTTACCCAACCACCGAAGGCTTAAATCAATTAAGCCTGCGTAAGCTGATACGCCAGGCATTGGATGGCTATTTGTCGCGCGTGCGGGAGTGGTTGCCGCCGGTGGTGCTCGCCGATTCGCGTCTGCGCAATCTGCAGGAGGCCTTGACCTATATACATGCGCCGCCCGCCGATGCGCCGGTGGCGTTGCTTGAGCAAGGCCGGCACCCGGCGCAGCAGCGGCTCGCGTTTGAGGAATTGCTGGCGCATCACTTAAGCTTGCGTCGCCTGCGCGCGCGGGCGCGCGCCCATCAAGCGCCGCGCATCGTCGCCGGCGGAAAATTAACCCAGGCGTTATTAGCCGGATTGCCGTTTAGGTTGACCGGCGCCCAGCGCCGGGTGGTGCACGAAATTGCCCAAGATTTGCGCCAGACGTTCCCTATGCAGCGTCTGGTGCAGGGCGACGTCGGATGCGGCAAAACCGTGGTCGCCGCCGCCGCCAGCCTTTATGTGATTGAAGCGGGGTTGCAGGTGGCGCTGATGGCGCCCACCGAGCTTTTGGCCGAGCAGCATTGGCGCAACTTCCAGGATTGGCTGGCGCCGCTTGGAATAGAAGTCGCCTGGCTTTCCGGCAAACTCAAGGGCAAAGCCCGGCAGCAGGTATTGGATGCGCTTAGCTCCGGCCAGGCGCCGCTTGCCGTCGGCACCCATGCCTTATTCCAGGATGACGTCGCGTTTGCCAACTTAGGGTTAATCATCGTCGACGAGCAACACCGCTTCGGGGTCGATCAACGCCTTGCCTTGCGCGAGAAAGGCGGCCGGCAAGGTAACCAGCCGCATCAGTTAATTATGAGCGCGACGCCGATTCCGCGCACGTTGGCGCAGACGCTGTACGCCGATCTGGACGTTTCCATTATCGATGAATTGCCGCCGGGCAGGCGGCCGGTGGAAACCGCGGCGGTCCCGGCCACGCGCCGTACCGAGGTGGTGCAGCGCGTGCACAATGCTTGTTTACAAGGGCGCCAGGCCTATTGGGTGTGCCCCTTAATCGAGGAGTCGGACGTTTTGCAATTACAAACCGCGCAGGATACCGAGATATCTTTACGCGCGGCGCTGCCGGAGTTGCGCATCAGCTTGGTGCACGGCCGCATGAAACCGGCGGAAAAAGAAGCGGTGATGGCGGCGTTTAAAGCGGGTGAGGTTAATTTACTGGTCGCAACCACGGTGATCGAAGTGGGCGTGGATGTGCCGAACGCAAGCCTGATGATCGTGGAAAATTCCGAACGCCTGGGTCTCGCGCAGTTACATCAACTGCGCGGGCGCGTGGGACGCGGCGCTGAGGCCGCAAGCTGTGTATTGATGTATCAGCCGCCGTTGGCGCAATATGCGCGCGCGCGGCTGCGTTGTTTGCGCGAGACCACGGATGGCTTCGAGATCGCGCGCAAGGATCTGGAGATGCGCGGGCCGGGAGAAATGTTCGGCGCGCGCCAGACCGGTATGCCGGCGCTGCATATCGCCGATCTCGCGCGCGATCAGAGTTTGTTGCCCAAGGTAGTGAAGACGGCGGATCTGCTTTTGCAGGAATATGCGCCGCATGTCGATGCTATTATCCAACGCTGGCTCGGCAGGGCGGAGAATTACGGCAATGTCTAATAGGTTGTTGAAAAAGTCCATCCGTGGCCTTTTTCAACACGCAAAGCAAAAAGCGGCCGCTCCTGCGCATCCCTGCGCTCGCGGCATTCGTGCATCCTGCACAGCATGGTTTTTGCTTTGCTTCATTTTTCAAACACTGAGCGTGTTTGAAAAATGGCGGTACGTCCCTATACCGCACC
>DATGVQ010000006.1:0-10974 GCA_035300145.1 Acidiferrobacterales bacterium
GACAGAGCCGGAGTCCAGCCAATATTCGGCTAGGGAACAATAAGCGGGACAGCCGAAGGCTATGATGTAGGGTGGGTTAGCGGCTTAGCCGGTCGTTCCCGACATCCTGTGCTGTCCAGGGAAGGACGAATGCTGCGTGCGCATGGATGCGCTGGAGCAGCCCTTCCGCGACACTTCCACGTCCCTGTGGGGCGGTCGCTCCCGACATCCTGTCTTCCGCGACACTTCCACGTCCCTGTGGGGCGCGTAACCCGCCAGCGGCCGCGTCCGGTGGGTTACGCGCCAAACACCGGCGCTAACCCACCCTACAAATAAAGTTAGCTCGTACGCGCCTGACAAGTCATTTCACCGGACGCGCAAGCGCGGCGCGCCGCTGAGCTTCATCTTCGCGTCCCGCTCACGGGACCGCGGTCTATGAGCCGAGGCTTATATTTGATTTAATCCATGACGTCATCCCTGTTTGTTGTTATGCAGGATTGTGCTACTTTAACTCTATGGTTTGCTGGGGGGCGAGGATGATATACATTATTTTTGACACAATATATCCCGTCAGTTAGGACATCTACTTTTAGCTAGGGCGGAATCATTAATGAATCCCACTGCGCATGGAAGTGGTATCCCGGAGTGGTTTTTCCCGGCCTTCGTTCTCGGCTGGGTGGGTGTCTGCGCCCTTCTTTCAATGATGGGCGGTTGGCATCAGTTAGCGTCGCGTTTCCGCGCGGCTTCCTCTATAGACGGAGAAAAATTCAGGTTCACCTCCATGTCCTTAGGCTCGGGGCTTTTCCCGGTGAACTACGGCAATTGTCTTTTCGTCACGGTTGGGCATCTCGGGCTGGCTTTATCGGTTCTTTTTATGTTTCGCATCCTTCACCCTCCATTGCTCATACCGTGGTCGGCGATCGAGGCGGTCCGCCCCGAGAAATTCTGGTTCATGACACGTATTGCAGTATATGTTCGGGGCCTCAATAAACGCCTGTTGTTTCCAAGGCGCGTTGGGAAGAAAATTCTTGAGACATTTAATTCGCAGGGCCAGAAGAAAGTGTCCGCCTGACATCCAACGCGCTTCGCATCCTAGATGATGCGGCGTTCGGTTCATCAATCCGGGAAGGATGGAGAAAATAGTGGTTAGAAAAATAGCGCACGATTTGTTACGTTTAGCACGCAGCCCAGTTTCGATGTTTACCGCTTCCAGTTTTTTCCGCGGCACTTGCGTCTGTGTCTATCAAGAAGAAAACGAACGCTAAGCCGCGCGCCGGGAGGACCAGTGCGCGTGGTCGACTATTGCCGCGCAAGGACAAGCGCGGGTTAGAGGCGGCGCAGATCGTGCTCGGCGCCGATGCGCCGGAAATTGCGGCGTTGGTCGAGCAGGTGAGGGCGGCGGGCGGCGTCGCCATTGGCGCGTATAAAGAGCCTTTTTCCGGCCGGCCGATTCTGCTCGCGGCGCTGCCGGTGGATGCGGTGCAGCCGACACCATTCCAGCGCGATCTTTCACCAACGCATACCCGGCGTCTGGCGCAGAAGATCGAAGAAGCGGGTTCGTTTCTGGATCCGTTGATCGTGGTGCGCGGGGAAGACGGGCGACTGTGGACGCCCAACGGCCGGCATCGGCTGGCGGCGGCCAAGGTGTTGGGGTTGCGCCAGATCACCGCACTGGTGTCGCCGGACGAAGAGCTCGCGTTTCGTATTTTAGCGCTGAATACCGAGAAGGCGCACAATCTGAAGGACAAAAGCCTGGAGGTGATCCGCATGGCGCGCAACCTGGCGAAGCGCAAACCGCGCGCCAAGGAGTCGGAGTTTGCCGCCGAGTTCGAGGCGCCGGAGCTGCTTACCTTAGGCGTGGCGTACGAACAAAACAGCCGTTTCGCGGGCAGCGCCTACAGCCCGTTTCTTAAAAAGGTCGATCGCTTCAGCGACCGCACGCTGCAAGCCTCCCTGCGTCAACGCGAAGATTACGCGGCGCGGCTGCAACAAATCACTGCGCAGGTTCAGCGCATCATCGCCGGGCTGCAAGCGCGCGGTTTCAACTCGCCCTATCTGCGTAACTACGTGGTCGCGCGCATCAATCCCGTGCGCTTTCATAAACTCAAAAAAGGTGACACCAATCCGCCGATGGCGATGGGCGAGGCGCTGACGCGCATGGCGGCGGCGGCGAAGAAGTTCAATCTGGATTCGGTCAAGTCCGGCGATTTAGCGCTGGTAGCGGCGGTATCCAGCGGCGAAGAGTAGCAGGGTGATGAAAAACTCGTTTTTCATCACCCTGCGGTGGCCGCTCTCGCGCATCCCTGCGCTACGCGGCACTAGGGCTTCCTGCCCGTCGCGGTATAGGGACGTACCGCCATTTTTCAAACACGCTACGTGTTTGAAAAATGAAGCAAAGCAAAAACCGCGCTTTTTGCTTTGCGTGTTGAAAAAGGCCACGGATGGACTTTTTCAACAACCTGCTAGCGTCGTTCAGTTCTGCGCCGCACTGGCGGCAGTCAGGCCGGGCACGCGCCGCTCGGCCCTGATCAGCCAGTCGCGGATGCGTTCGGCGTCGCCGTACTTCGAAAGCCTGCCCCAGGAGTCGAGCAGCACGATGGTCACCGGCCGGTTGGCGATAGTGGTTTGCATGAGCAGGCAGTTGCCGGCATCGGCGGTGTAACCGGTCTTGCTCAAGCCGATATCCCAGCGCCCGCCGCGTACCAGCCGATTGGTGTTATGAAAGATGGTGACGTGGCCGTTCTTGGTGTTCGTAATACTGAAGGTGCCGGTCGTAGTGATAGTTTGAATGAGAGGTTGTTCGCGCACGGCGGCGGCGAGTTTCACCAGGTCGCGCGCGCTTGCGACATTGGCGCTGGAGAGGCCGGAGCTGTCGGCGAAGCGCGTTTGCGTCATGCCGAACGCGCGCGCCTTTTCATTCATCGCCGCGACCAACGCCTCGGTCCCGCCCGGAAACTTCCGCGCGATCGCGCTCGCTGCCCGGTTGTCTGAGGCGCCGAGCGCCGCGTGCAACAGGTCATAGCCCGTGTATACAGCGCCATAAGGCAGGAGCGAGCCGGTGCCGCGCAGGCGGTCGCGGTCAGCGCGCGTAATCTCAATCGGTTCGTTGAGCGGCAACCGGGCCTCAAGAATGACAAGCGCGGTCATAAGTTTGGTGAGTGAGGCGATGGGACGCGGCCGGTCGACGCGGCGCCCATACAGCATCACCCCTTCGCGGTCGTCCATAATCAAAACTACGTCAGACTGCATGGCGAGCTGCTGCGGATTGCCGTACCGGATGATGTCTGCGGCCTTGACGTAGGGTGGAGCGGGGGGGTCGGTCTGCGCCGGTGCAATGCCGGCGGTGAAATAAAGCCCGGCGCCGAGGATACCGATCACCGCGAGCGTGAAAGTAATTCTTTTTGGTATGAGCGGGGCGATGGCTAAGCGGCTCGGTCCTTATTGAATGAAGCATATTCTATGTATCCGGCCGGTTAATACAATAGCCGTTGACACGGTCGCGCCGATTGGCGGGGGCCGGACGATGAGCGGTCGCGGGTAGGCTGGACAGTGGCCCTTATTGGCGCTGGCCGCCGGCGGGTACGGAAGAGGAGTGGCAAGGATCAGCGCATATCCCAGCTTCTTCTCATTTGGCTTAATATATAAGGTCATGTCATCAGCCCGGTCGTTAACGCATGAGCAATGAGCTGGTTTGCTGGAAGTGCGGCGCCTCGCTCAAAACCGTGCGGCTGCCTTTATTGCGGCGCGCGGAGTGCCCGGCGTGCCAGGCGGAGCTGCACGTGTGCCGCCTATGTACACTCTACAACCCCCACGTCAGCGACCGTTGTGACGAGCCCAGGGCGGAGCATCCGCGGGATACGGAGCGCGCTAACTTTTGCGATTACTTCAAACTCAAGCCCAATGCCTATCTTCGGCGCGATGAGTCGAAGACACAGGCGGCCAAGGCCAAACTCGATACGCTGTTCGGAAACGCGCCCGCCCAAGGCGAAGCGCCGGCTGCCGATACTACCCGGAAGAAGTTGGACGACCTATTCGGGTCGCGCGATGAAAACGGTGAGTAGGCCATAACTCATGGGCTATACTCGTTAAATAATAAACAGGTCAGGAGAAGAGCTTGGGTCCTCAGCGATTTCTAAACCGTTTGCGCAAAGAGCTACCCGGTTGGGTGGAACGGGGTTGGGTCACGCCAGTGTCGGCCGAGGCGATTTTGCAGCAGGTGGGTGCGCAGTCGGTGGGCACGCACTTTCTGGCGTCGGCCTTGGCGGTGCTCGGCGCGCTGCTGCTCGGTTCCGGTATCATTACTTATTTTGCCGCGAACTGGGATGCGATGCCCAAGCTCGTGAAGCTCGCGGTTTTGTTGAGCAGTCTATGGTTCAGTTACGGCGTTGGCGGCTATTTGCTGCGCGAGGACCGTTATCCCAGGCTGGCGCAGGCATTGTTGCTGCTTGGCGTGATCCTGTTTGGCGCGAATGTCATGCTGATCGCGCAGATTTATCACATTCAAAGCCATTATCCGAACGGCGTCCTGCTTTGGACGCTGGGCGGGTTAATGACGGCGTACCTTATCCCGTCGCAGCCGGCAATGGTCGCCGCGCTGGCATTGGCGGTTCTTTGGACCAGTATGGAATCGTTCGGCTTCGAGCGTATACACGGTGCGTTTCTGCTCGTGTGGCTTGCGTGTCTGCCGCGCATTTTTCAGCAGTCGTGGCGTGCCGCGGTGCATGTCGCTTGCATCGGGTTGATGCTATGGTTGTTGTTTGTCTTCGTTAACCTGGAGGATAATTTGCAGTGGTCTAAGGGCACGGAGCTCTTTGTCATACAACTTTATTTGCTTAGTTGTTGCGCGCTGTTTCTAATTGGTTTGTTGATGGACACCGCCGAGCGATTCGCGCCGTTCGCCGGTATCGTGCAGCGTTATCCCGTCATCGCCGGTCTGTTGAGCTTTTATGCATTAACCTCGCCGCGCCTGCAAAGCGGGCAGTACTGGCTAGGTGATAAAACGGTGCGCGCCACTGCGAGCACCACTTGGGTGATCGCCACTCTAGTAGCGCTGGCGGCGGTCGTGCTGCTTGCGGCCTGGCATCGGAGGCGGGCCGGCGGCGCGGCGCGGCCGGCCTATTTGCACTGGGGGCAGATGCTGATTGCCGGCATCGCCGCCTTGATCCTGGTTACCTTGTTCATCGGCGGCACGTATGGCGGGCTCGTGGCGCTCGCGTTTAACCTGTTGTTCTTTGCCGGCGTTATATGGCTGATCGTCGCCGGCGTGCAGCGCGAGGACCGTTTTCTGGTCAATGCCGGGTTCATGTTGTTCACGCTCGGATTGCTTAGCCGCTACGTCGATACCTTCTGGACCTTGCTCAATCGCTCGTTCTTCTTCATGGCGGGCGGGGCGATCCTGATCCTCGGCGGCTTCTTCCTGGAGAAACAGCGGCGGCGATTGACCGGAGAAATCCTGGCACGGCGCCAGGACCAGGGAGGCAGGGAAATATGACACTGCGCGTTGGGCTCATCCTATTAGTACAAACACTGGCGCTGACGGCGATGGTCGCGATGAAGCAGTGGACCTTGAACACCGGCACGCCGATCCTGCTGGAAACACAGCCGGTCGACCCGCGCTCGCTGTTTCGCGGCGACTATGTACACCTCAACTACACCATTAACACCATCAAGCTGGACGAGGTTGGCGGCGACGATGTGTTTCGGCGCTACGAGCGCGTGTACGTCGTGCTAAAGCCCGGCAGCCGGTATTGGGAGCCGGTGTCGGTCCATCAATCCTGGCCCACGGTCGAATCCGGTTTCGTGATTATCAAGGGCGAAGTCGAATCCACGATCGACTCGGTATGGGATCCGCAGACGCGCTCGCGCAAACCCCAGCGTGGGTTGAATTTGCGCTATGGCGTCGAGGATTACTTTGTTCCAGAAGGAACGGGCCGCGAGCTCGAAGCCCACCGGGACGGCAAGCGCATCGATCTGCGCATCGCGGTTGATCGCTATGGTAATGCCGGGATTAAGGCCGTGTTGGTTGATGGCGAAGAGCGCTACGTGGAGACGCTGTTTTAGCACTTGTATTGATATACTGCTCCTAAGATCTGTTTTAGGGCCTCGGCGCCTCAATAAAACCAGCGGCTCCTTCATTGCCACAATGACTACCCTTCTTTAGATAGTTAGGCAGAATTGAATGCTTGTATCAGCAGTGCTTATAATGGGCATGATGCCGAGCGATTGGGTTAAAAGGAGGCTGGAACCGATGGCTTATACTTATGAAGAATTGAAGGACAAGACGGTGGCCGAGCTGCGCGAGATTGCCGCCGGTATCGAGCACGAGGCGGTAAAAGGCTACACGCAACTGAACAAGGACCACCTGCTGGTAGCGCTATGCCGGGCGCTTAGCATTGACATGCATGAACACCATCAGGTGGTGGGTGTGGACAAGGTGGCTATCAAGACCCGAATCCGGGAGTTAAAGAGAAAACGGGAGGAAGCGTTGGCGGCGCATGACCATTCCCAGCTCAAGCTCATCCGGCGCCGAATCCATCATCTGAAGCGGGAGATCCGCAAAGCCATGGTTTAGCCGGCAAACCGGCTGTTATTAATGGCTGCCCCTAGTCTAATCAGAGTTCGATGATACGCGAAATTGGTTCTTATGAGGCCAAAACTCATTTGCCTAAACTGCTGGAGCGGGTCGCTAAGGGGGAGCGCTTTGTAATCACAAAACATGGGCGGCCCGTAGCCGAGCTGGTTCCGGTGGCAGGGCGGTCGCGCCAAGACGTTCAAACTGCGATCGAAAAACTAAAGGCTTTCCAGGCAACCCATAGCTTGGGTGGTTTATCTGTCCGGCAAATGATTGATGAAGGACACAAATACTAATGCCTTTTGTTTTAGATTGCTCAGTGGCAATGACCCGGGTTTTTCCAGACGAGGCTACTCCTTGGATGCAAGCCTGCGCTCCGCCTGCGCGGCTGCAGGCGTGAAGTCCGCTTGATCCACAGGAGACGATCGGGTTATTGCGCGTACCAGTTGGTGCGCAGCACCTGGTATATCTTCGCGGGATAAGTGCGCTGGCCGGGGCTGCCGTTGTAGCGCGCCAGCGCGTGCATCAAGTTGCCGTTTTCTTTGTCCAAATAATATTTCAATATGGTACAGCCGTAACGCAGGTTGGTTTGCAGGCGGAACAAACTGTCGCCGGGTTTGCCGATCTCTTTCATCCAAAAAGGCATGACTTGCATCAAACCGCGCGCGCCGACGCGTGAGATCGCGTAAGGATTAAAGTCGCTCTCTACATGGATCACCGCCAATACCACTTCCGGCTGCAGCCCGGCGCGCGTCGCCTCATAGTGCACGTTCTTCAATAATTCGACTCGGTAGGGGGGGTGGGGCAGCTTTTTTTCCAGGCGCTTCGACATGTCGGCCAGCCATACCACGGCGTCGAAGCGGTCCTTAAAACTATCGGATTCGTTCGCCGCCTTTTTAAGCAGGGCCTTGAGCTCGGGATCAACCGGCCGGGTTGCTTCCGTCGCCAACGCATCTGCGCCGGCAAGCATTAAGCCTGCGTAAAGCAGATGGACAATCACTCTTGTTCTAAATGAGGAGAACATTTATTTTACGATCTCACGTAACAGGGTTATCGCCTTATCCAGCGGCAATTCGCGGTTTTGCGATTCGTGGCGCGCTTTGTATTCGATCATGCCCTTATCCAGCCCGCGTTCCCCCAATACCAGTCGGTGCGGGATGCCGATCAAGTCTATATCGGAAAACATTATGCCCGGCCGCTCGTTGCGATCGTCGAACAGCACCTCAAAGCCGGCGTTCTTAAGATTTATATAGAACCTTTCCGCCGCTTCCGCCAGCCTCGGCGATTTATGCAGGCCAATCGGGACCAGGGCCATTTGGAACGGCGCGATCGGGTCCGGCCAGATAACGCCGTTGGCATCGTGGTTTTGTTCAACCGCGGCGGCGACCAGGCGGGAGACGCCAAGGCCGTAGCAACCCATGGTCATGGTAACCGCCTTGCCCGACTCGTCCAGGCAGGTGGCATTCATGGCCGCGCTGTATTTCGTGCCGAGTTGAAACACGTGCCCCACCTCGATGCCGCGGCGGATATGGAGCTCTCCGGAGCAATGTGGACACGCATCGCCCTCGACCACGTTGCGGATATCCGCCGCGGCCGGCTCAGGCAGGTCGCGCCCCCAGTTTACCCCGCGCAGATGCCGGTCTTCCTGATTCGCGCCACAGACAAAATCGTGCAAATGCGCGGCGCTATGATCGGCGATGATTGGGATTTTTAAGCCCACGGGCCCGACCGAGCCCGGCGCGCTGCCGGTAACCGCGCGCACTTCTTCCGGCGGGACGAAGGTTAGAGGTTTTGCCACCTGCGGCAGTTTTTCCGCCTTGGTGTTATTGAGTTCATGATCGCCGCGCAGCACCAACGCGACCGGCCCGTTTTTACCCTGCACCACTAAAGTTTTTATCGCGCGCGCCGGGTCTACCTTAAGAAACTGGCTGACGTCCTGTATAGAATGTCTGCCGGGGGTCGCAATGGGTTCCATTTTTGTTGCGGCGGCGGCACGTTTGCCGGCAGGCGGCGTAGCCGCAAGTTCGATATTGGCGGCATAATCGCCGTTGGAGCAAAACGCAATCGCGTCCTCGCCGGAGTCCGCGAGCACATGAAACTCGTGTGAGGCGCTGCCGCCGATCGCGCCGGTGTCGGCTTGCACGGCGCGGAATTCCAATCCTAAGCGGGTAAATATGCGTGTATAGGTCGCTATCATCAGATCATACGTTTCTTGCAAAGACGCCTGATTCAGATGAAATGAGTAAGCGTCTTTCATCAGAAATTCACGCGCGCGCATGACGCCGAAACGCGGCCGTATCTCGTCGCGGAACTTAGTTTGAATCTGATAAAAATTCGCCGGCAGTTGGCGGTAACTGCGGATCTCACGCCGAATCAGGTCGGTAATCACCTCTTCGTGGGTCGGGCCGAAGCAGAACTCGCGCTGGTGCCGGTCTTTGAAGCGCAAAAGTTCAGGGCCGTACTCCTCCCAGCGGCCGGATTCTTGCCACAGCTCCGCCGGCTGTACCGCCGGCATCAATACCTCTTGTGCGCCGGCGTTATCCATCTCCTCACGCACGATATTTTCCACTTTGTGCAGCACACGCAGGCCGAGCGGCAACCAGGTGTACAAACCGGTCGCGAGTTTGCGGATCATGCCGGCACGCAACATCAGGCGATGGCTGATGATCTCCGCATCGGCGGGAGTTTCTTTCACTGTTGATAATAGAAACCTGGAGACGCGCATAAGCCATTTATAATTATCGCGGGAACCCGGAGTATACCTGAATTAACGCACTCTGATCGAGACGAAATTTAATTCGCACGGCACGGGCACCGTTTCGCACTCGTTTTCTTATATCCCGGCAGTAACTCAGCCTTTCAGCCCAGGAATATTTTGTCGTGTATTGGTAGGCTGACTTTGTGAACATTAATACTCAAGGAGGCCGTATGCCGTTAAAACGTGGAAGTTCCAGAGAGGTGGTGGGTGAGAATATAAAAAAGGAAATGGCGCATGGAAAGCCACAGAAGCAGGCGGTAGCGATCGCCCTTAAGGCCGCTGGAAGATCAAAGTATCAGCAACCCAAAAAAAGCAAAGTAAGCGCGGGAAAAAAGCCGACGACATCCAGAAAGAAAAAATAACTTCCCGTGTAAAGCCGGCCGTTGGCCGGCTATGGCAGCGCGGGATTTTCCTTTTAATCCACAATGTTGCCTACGCGCCACAACTGCGCCGCGCCGCGGACGCCGGAACTGTCGCCGAATTTATTCGGTAGTATAGGCGTCAGCAGCTCATCATTGAATACGTATTTGGCAGTCCGTTCCCGCCCTTCGGTATAAAGCCGCGTGACATTCGATAGGCCGCCGCCCAGCACGATGGCGTCGGGATCGAGAATGTTAATGACCATGGCAAGTGCGCGCCCGAATCGATCCAAAAGGCGCTGCATCGCGGCTTCCGCAATGGCCGAACCTTCGGCCGCGCGCTCTGCGATGGCATGCGCTTCCAACTGCGGGTCACCACCCATCGTTTGGTAATCACGCGCGAGACCGGGGCCGGAGATCAACGTTTCCACGCAACCGCGTTTACCGCAATAACAGAGAGGCCCGTCGGCCTCCAGTACATTATGTCCCCATTCGCCGGCAATCCATTGCGGTCCTTGATGTACTTGGCCATTAAACACAATACCGCCGCCAACGCCGGTTCCCATAATAACGCCGAATATCACCGGGTAGCCTTGACCCGCGCCGTCTATCGCTTCACTCAAGGCGAAGCAGTTGGCGTCATTGCTCAGGCGTATCCTGCGTTTCAAACGTTTTTCCAGGTCAGCCAATATCGGTTTGCCGTTAAGGCAGGTAGTGTTGGCGTTTTTTAAGTTGCCGGTGCGGGTCGACAGCGCGCCCGGGGTGCCGATACCGACCCGGCAAGCGGCGCCGGCTTGTTGCTCAAGCGAAAGAACTAAATCCTGCATGGTATTTAACACGGCTTCATAGTCGCGGTTCGGGGTCGGGCGGCGTTCACGGATTAAAATCCGATTGGTATCGTCCATGACGATGCCTTCGGTTTTAGTGCCGCCAAGGTCAATACCTATTCTTAACATACTGGGTCTCGTTGCATTTTATGTCGTGGCGCCACGTCTGGCTGCATATCTAGTGTCGTGTCCCGAAAATACTTTTGCGAAAAACCTCCCTCACCCCAACCGGCTTCGCCCCCCTCGCTTCGCTCTCCCCGGCGGGAGAGGGGCCAAACGCCCTTCTCCCTCCGGGCATAGGTATCTACACAATTCATCAACCCAATGATTCTGAAGGAGCCGCCCAATCACACCGCAACACCCAACTATCATTCCCGCGCAAGCGGGAATCCAGTATTGACGCGGGGTATCTGGATTCCCGCTTGCGCGGGAATGACGATCTATTCGAGATGTGTAGATACCTATGCCCTCCGGGGAGAG
>DATGVQ010000007.1:0-14738 GCA_035300145.1 Acidiferrobacterales bacterium
GTGCTTGCGGATGGGCGGCGTCTGGCAGGTTGTTGAAAAAGTCCATCCGTGGCCTTTTTCAACACGCAAAGCAAAAAGCGCGGTTTTTGCTTTGCTTCATTTTTCAAACACTTAGCGTGTTTGAAAAATGGCGGTACATCCCTATACCGCACCGCAGGGTGATGAAAAACGAGTTTTTCAGCACCCTGCTAGCGGTCAAAATTTAAAAAACAAAGAGGAAACAGATGTTTAGCGAAGACATGACGATTGCCGGGTTTGACGACGCATTATGGCGGGCGCTGCAGGACGAGCGGCGCCGGCAGGAGGAGCATATTGAATTAATCGCCTCGGAAAATTACGCCAGCCCGCGGGTATTGGCGGCGCAAGGCTCGGTCTTGACCAATAAATATGCCGAAGGTTACCCCGGTAAGCGCTACTACGGCGGCTGCGAGTATGTCGATGTGGTCGAGCAATTGGCCATTGACCGGGTAAAAAAGCTGTTTGGCGCGGATTACGCCAATGTCCAGCCGCACTCCGGTTCGCAGGCCAACGCCGCGGTTTATCTCGCCCTGCTGCAGCCCGGCGACACTATATTGGGCATGAGCCTGGCGCACGGCGGCCATTTAACCCACGGGGCTAAGGTCAACTTCTCCGGCAAATTATTTAACGCGGTCCAGTACGGCATCAATGACCAGACCGGCGAGATTGATTACGCGCAGGTGGAGCGCCTGGCGTTGGAGCACAAGCCTAAGATGGTTGTGGCCGGATTCAGCGCGTATTCGCGGGTGGTGGATTGGCAGCGCTTTCGCGCGATCGCCGACGAGATCGGCGCCTATCTTTTTGTCGATATGGCGCATGTCGCGGGTTTGGTCGCCGCCGGGCTTTATCCCAACCCGGTGCCGGTGGCGCATGTGGTTACTTCCACGACCCATAAGACCCTGCGTGGTCCGCGCGGCGGATTCATCTTGGCCAAGGCCAATCCGGAGATTGAAAAGAAACTGAACTCCGCTATTTTCCCCGGCACCCAGGGCGGTCCGTTGATGCACGTCATCGCCGCCAAGGCGGTGGCGTTCGCCGAGGCGTTGCAGCCGGAATTCAAGATCTACCAGCAGCAAGTATTAACCAATGCGCGCGCCATGGCGGACACCATCATGCAGCGCGGCTTCAAGATTATCTCCGGCGGCACCGATGATCATTTATTTTTAATGGATTTAGTGGATAAAAAACTCACCGGCAAGGAGGCGGAGGCGGCGCTGGACGCGGCCAACATCACGGTGAATAAGAATGCGGTGCCGAACGATCCGCAGTCGCCGTTTATCACCAGCGGTATCCGCATCGGCACCCCGGCGATTACCACGCGCGGTTTCGGCGAAACGCAGGCGCGTGATCTGGCCGGTTGGATCTGCGATATGTTGAGCCATATCGGCGACAATTCCGTGCGTGAGCGCGTGCAGGCGAAAGTATTGGAACTCTGCCGCCGCTTCCCGGTTTATACCAACTTGAGTCATAAACACGCCACAACGCGGAGTAAAAGGAAAGAAGCTTAAGTTTTTTTCTGTGCACCTCTTTAGCTTGAGGTACTCAAATTATGCACTGCCCATTTTGCTCTGCCGAAGACACCCGCGTCATAGACTCTCGCCTGGCCGATGACGGCGATTCCGTGCGCCGGCGGCGCGAGTGCACCGCCTGCCATGAGCGCTTTACGACGTTTGAACGGGCGGAGTTACGCATGCCGCAAATTGTAAAATCCGATGAGCGCCGGGAGCCGTTTAATGAAGACAAGCTGCGTGCCGGCATGCGCCGCGCGCTGGAAAAACGTCCGGTTGATACCGCCAAGGTCGATGAAGTCGTGCTGCGCATCCAGCATTTGTTATTGGCGAGCGGCGAGCGCGAAATTCCCTCGCGTCAGATCGGCGAATGGGTGATGCGGGAATTGAAGCAACTGGACCCCGTCGCCTATGTGCGCTTTGCCTCGGTGTATCACAGCTTCCAGGATTTGAACGCCTTCAGCGAGGAAGTATATCGCCTGCAAAATGAACCCGACCCGGAAGTTTATCGTAAACAGCTCAAGCTTATTCCCGACGACGGCGATAAGTCATGATGATGGAGATCCAAGAGCTGCGGGCATAATCAAACATGGCGCAATTCGCGGAAGATCAACCTCACATGGCGCGCGCCTTGGCGCTGGCGCAGCGCGGGTTATATACTACCGACCCTAACCCGCGCGTCGGTTGCGTGATTGTGAAACACGGCGCCATCGTCGGCGAGGGCTGGCACGTGCGCGCAGGTGAAGCGCACGCCGAGATTCATGCCTTGCGTGCCGCCGGCGATAACGCGCGTGGGGCGACGGCATACGTGACCTTGGAGCCTTGTTGTCATTATGCCCGCACGCCGCCTTGCACCAGAGCGTTAATCAACGCCGGCGTCGCGCGCGTGGTGAGCGCCATGCAAGACCCCAACCCGCAAGTGGCGGGCAAGGGCGCGGCGGCCTTGATGCAAGCCAACATCGAGGTCAAGACAGGATTAATGCAGACTGAGGCGGAGGCGCTCAACCCGGGTTTTATTAGCCGCATGCGCCGCGGCCGGCCTTATGTGCGCGCCAAGATTGCCGCAAGCCTGGATGGGCGCACGGCGACCGCGCGCGGGGAAAGTAAGTGGATTACCGGTGCCGCGGCGCGTGCCGATGTGCACGCCTGGCGCGCACGTAGCTCCGCCGTGGTGACCGGCATCGGCACCGTGCTGGCGGATGACCCCGCCTTGACCGTGCGGGTTATCCCGACTGAACGGCAACCCCTGCGGGTCGTGGTCGACAGCCGGTTAAGATTGCCGAAAGCGGCGAAATTATTGGCTGCGCCCGGCGCCTTGGTGGTCGCCGCCGATCCCAATCCGGACGCGACCTTGACTTTAAGGCAGGCTGGCGCCGAGATAATTTGTTTGCCGCAAGCCGGCGGCCAGGTCGATCTTCCCGCGTTGATGCAATATTTAGCGGCGCGCGAGGTTAATGAGGTTTTGCTGGAAGCAGGCCCCACCCTGTGCGGGGCGATGTTGCTGGCAGGACTGATCGATCAACTCGTTTTGTATTTCGCCCCGTGCTTGTTGGGCGATCGCGCGCGCGGCATGTTTCATATACCGGGACTTGAGCGTTTGGCGGACCGCGTCGGGCTAAAAATTACCGAGGTGCAGGCGGTAGGCGCCGACTGGCGGATCATCGCGGAAGTAGCGGCGCTGTCGCCTGACGCGGCTGCATGACATGTTTACCGGCATTATCCAGGCAATAGGGGAAGTTCGCGCTATGGAGCTTCATCAGAGGCAAGCGCGCATCACGATTGACGCCGGCAAGTTGCCGATGGCGACCGTTGCGGTCGGCGATAGCATCGCGGTCAACGGCGTGTGCCTCACCGTAGTAAAAATGCTCGCACCCGGCTTTTGTGCCGATATATCGCAAGAAACCTTGGAACGCACGACGTTCGCTGAAATGAAAGCAGGCATGCGCGTCAACTTGGAGCCAGCGCTGACCTTGCATACGCCTCTTGGCGGACACTTGGTGAGCGGGCATGTGGACGGCGTCGGCGTGCTGAATGCGGTTACGCCCGCGGGCGCATCGCGGGTGATATCGGTACAAGCGCCGGCTAATCTCGCCCGCTATATCGCGCAGCGGGGATCCATCTGCCTCGACGGAGTCAGCCTGACGGTTAACCGGGTGGAAGGCGCCCGCGTCGAAGTTAACCTGGTCCCCCACACGCTTAAAGAAACGGTATTAGGCGCCTATCAGGCCGGCCGGCGGGTCAATCTCGAAGTCGACCTCATCGCCCGCTATCTGGAGCGCTTGTTGTCGACCGAAGGCGGGAAGATCTAGTGTTGCGTCCCCGGAAATACGCTGCAAAGGATTTCCCTCACCAACCCCTCTCCGACAGGGAGAGACCGCCTGGCCGCGTTTCTGCCACGAATTGTGCCCATGAACCGGGCGGTCTCTCCCTCACCCGGCCCTTCGGATCGCCTTCTCCCGGTGGCAGAGGGAAAGTCGGTGCGGCCTCCGGCCGCAGGTTCATGGAAAGGGGTTCAAACTCCCTGCTCCCTTCGGGAGGTGAGGCGGGGGGGGTCGTGAATATCCGGTGGGCGAGCGGCGGGTCTAGGAGCCGCGAGCGCCAAGCCTTGGATGGCTTGGCCGGATTTCAGCGCGGGCCAGGGAAGGAGCAAACGCTGAAATTCACGCCGCCGAACGGGCGCACACGATTCGCGCCCGGCAGGAAGCCGGGGATAAGGGAGCCATGTGTCGGATTGCGGTGAGCTCGAATCATCTACGAATTAATGGGACACGACACTAGCAAAGCAAAAACTACCTTATAATAGCAACAATTCTTATCTTAGAGTTTTGACAGAGCATGGCTATCAGCCCAATTGCGGAGATTGTCGAAGAACTGCGGCGCGGCCGCATGGTGGTGATCATGGATGATGCCGACCGTGAAAATGAGGGTGATTTGCTGATCGCAGCGTCGCGCGCGCGCGCCGAGGACGTTAATTTCATGGCGCGCCATGGACGCGGCCTGATCTGCCTGACCCTGACCCAGGAGCGCTGCCGGCAATTACAACTGCCGCTGATGGTAAACGATAACCGCGCGTATCATGCCACTAAATTTACCGTGTCAATCGAGGCCGCGCGCGGTGTGACCACCGGAATCTCCGCCGCCGATCGCGCGACCACCGTGCGCGCGGCGGTTAAGCCGGATGCGGAGCCTTCGGATCTGGTCCAGCCCGGTCATATTTTTCCATTGATGGCGCAGCGCGGGGGCGTGCTGGCGCGCGGCGGCCATACCGAAGCGGGGGTGGATCTGGCGCGCCTCGCCGGGTTCGAGCCGGCCAGCGTGATCTGTGAGATTTTAAAAGAGGACGGCGGCATGGCGCGGCTGCCGGAGCTTACCGAGTTCGCGCGCGCGCATAATTTAAAGATCGGCACCATTGCCGATTTGATCCGCTATCGCATGGAACACGAATCCAGCGTGCAGCGCATAGCCGAAGGTACTTTGCCGACGGAGTTCGGCGAGTTTCGCACCGTTGCTTACCATGACGATATTGAAGACAAAATTCATCTTGCCTTGATTAAGGGTGAGGTGCGGCGCGATGTGCCGGTTTTGGTGCGGGTGCACGTGCATACCAGTTTGTGGGATTTACTGGCCGATACGCACCGCGTTGGATCATGGACTCTGCGTACGGCGTTGGCGCGGGTCGCGGCTGAAGGCGCGGGGATCGTGGTTATTTTGGATCAGCAGGAGCCGACGGCGGAATGGGTGAAACATCTCCGGCAGGTTCATCAGTCGCAGGGGAGCCTGGAATCCAAGCCGGTGTTTGACCGGGAAGAACTGCGCACCTATGGTTTGGGCAGCCAGATCCTGGCCGATCTGGGGGTGAGTAAAATGCGCGTGTTGAGCCATCCCAAGAAGGCCCCCGGGATCTCCGGTTTCGGGCTGGAGGTGATCGAATACATTAGTGTAGAAAGTGAACCCGGCAAAGAGCAGCAAAAATCCCGGTGAACGCGAAAACGATTGACGCTGAATTGAATGCGGAGGGCGCGCGGTTCGGCATTGTCGTCGGACGCTTCAATGCCTTTATCGGCGAACGGCTATTGGCGGCGGCGATCGAGACGTTAACACGCCAGGGCGCTAAGCCTGCGCAGATAGAAGTGGTGCACGTGCCCGGCGCCTATGAGATGCCGTTGGCCGCAAAGGTCATGGCGGCAAGCAAGAAATACGATGCCATCATCGCATTAGGCGCGGTGATTCGCGGTGAAACTCCGCATTTCGATTATGTTGCCGGTGAATGCGCCAGAGGCCTGGCGCAGGTCGCGTTGGAATTGGATTTACCCGTGGCCTTCGGCGTGCTGACGGTGGATAATGTGCAACAAGCCATTGAGCGTGCCGGGGGCAAGGCCGGCAATAAAGGCACGGAGGCGGCGATGGCCGCCGTTGAGATGGTTAATCTTCTTAAAAAGTTGCGTGGATAGGACGGCTTATGACAAAAGGCAGCCGCAACAGGGCGCGCCGGGCGGCGGTGCAGGCCTTATACCAATGGCAGCTTACGCAGCAGCGGCCGGAAGAGATCGAGAGCCACTTTATTAACGATCATGAATTGCGCGGCGTCGATTTGGATTATTTTCATCACCTAGTGCGTGAGATTCCGCTGCACTTGCACGAGCTGGACGATCACCTCAATCCGCACCTGGACCGCGCGATCAACGAGATCGATCCGGTCGAACGCGCCATACTGCGCATCGGCGCCTTTGAGTTCGAATTCCATCCTGAAATCCCGTATAAGGTCGTGCTGAATGAGGCGGTGGAGCTGGCCAAAACCTTCGGCGCGGAGCACGGCCATAGGTTTGTCAATGCCGTGCTCGACAAAGTGGCGGTGAAATTGCGCGCCGACGAAATTAAATCCGCGGTTTCATAACATCCTTTGAACGAGTTCGAGCTGATTCAGCGTTATTTCAGCCGTCAGAATTTGGCGCGGGAGGATGTGGTCATCGGCATCGGCGACGACGCCGCCGTGCTGGCGGTGCCCGCCGGCATGCAGTTGGTGATTTCCACCGACACCTTCACTGCCGGCGTGCATTTCCCGACGCAAACCGACCCGGCTTCCGTCGGCCATAAGGCATTGGCGGTTAACCTGAGTGACTTGGCCGCGATGGGGGCAACGCCGGCCTGGTTTACTTTGAACTTGAGTTTGCCTGCCGCCGATCCGGATTGGCTGGCGGCCTTTTCCCAGGGCTTGTTGGCGCTGGCGCACAACCACCAGGTGCAATTAATCGGCGGCGACACCACGCGCGGGCCGCTTTCCATTACGATTACGGTGCTTGGATTGGTGCCGGCAGGACAGGCTTTATTGCGCGCCGGCGCTAAACCGGGGGACCAGATTTACGTGACCGGCCACTTAGGTGCGGCCGGCATGGGCCTGCTTTATTTACAAGGTAAATTGCCGTTGCCGGAAGAATACCGCGCGGGGGTGTTGGATAAACTCAATCGGCCGCTGCCGCGTGTACAAGAAGGTTTGTTGCTGCGCGGCCTCGCCTCTGCGTGCATCGATATTTCCGATGGGTTGCTGGCCGACCTCGGCCACATTTTGCAGGCAAGCCGGGTAGGGGCGACCGTCATGCTGGAAAATCTGCCGCTGGCCCCGGCTTATCGCGCCGGCTTTAATGAGCTCGGTTGGGATACCGCGCTCGCGCATGGCGATGATTACGAATTATGTTTTACCCTGCCGGCGGCAAACCAATCGGCATTGCAAAATAGTTTGCCCGCCTTCGAAAGCTTCGGCCTGATTGGCAAGATCGAAGCGCAGCCGGGGCTGCGCCTGCGCGATTCCTTGGGCGCGCTCTACCGGAGCGCAACCCGCGGATACGATCATTTTGCAGGTTAGCATGCAACCTCAACCCCAGCGCGGACTCGTTTGAAAAGCCAACAGAAAAACTCCGCGCGCTTGCGCCTGTGCACGCCGATTCACTTGCTTGCTTTCGGCTTCGGCGCCGGCCTGTTGCCGCGGGCCCCGGGCACGTTCGGGACGTTAATCGGCATCCCGGTGTATGGGCTGATAGGAAATCTGGCGGCGCTCTGGTACGCCATCGTCGTGCTTATTTTGTTTATTGTCGGAGTAAGCGTGTGTGAGATCACGGCGCGCGAACTTGGGGTGACCGATCATCCGGCGATCGTCTGGGATGAGATTGTGGGCTTCCAGGTCACCCTGTTCCTGGCGCCGGCGGGATGGGGATACCTATTGCTCGGTTTCGGTTTATTCCGCCTGTTTGATATTGTTAAGCCTTATCCTATTAAACGTCTGGAAAAGCTACCCGGAGGCTGGGGGATCATGGCCGATGATGTCTTGGCCGGCATTTACGCCCTGCTGGTTTTGCAAGCAATCGCATGGCTGGCGAGTTAGAAACAGAGGCGCTGGTGCAGAGGCTTGCGCAAGCACTGAATGCCGCCGGCCGGACGATAGTCACCGCCGAGTCGTGCACCGGCGGCGGCCTGGCGGACGCGCTGACCTCGGTACCCGGCAGCTCGGCCTGGTTCGAGCGCGGATTTGTGGTCTACAGTAATACCGCCAAGCGCGAGATGTTAGGCGTGAAGGCCGCGACCCTGGCGCGCTTCGGCGCGGTCAGCGAACAAACCGCGCGCGCCATGGCGACCGGCGCTTTACAGCATAGCCATGCCGATCTTGCGGTGGCGATAACCGGTATCGCCGGTCCCGGCGGCGGCACGCCGGAAAAGCCGGTGGGAACCGTGTGCCTGGCGTGGGCGAACAAACAAGCGCAACATTCCGCCACCTATCATTTTAACGGCGATCGCCTGCGGGTGCGCCGCCAAGCGGTCATCAGCGCGCTGCAAGGCCTGCTGGAACACGCTAAATAAGTCCACGTAGATTTATGATAATTAAGACTTTTCAACAACCCGCTAGGCCATCTGCGTCGATTTGTGGAATAATCGTTGCTGTCTAGCAGCTTGCTGAAAAACAGGGTTTTTCAGCAAGCTGCGGTGCGGTATAGGGATGTACCGCCATTTTTCAATCACGCAAGGGATTGAAAGCTGCAAAAGGCCATGGATGGACTTTTTCAGCATTCTGTTAGCGCATCGCATACAAGGCGGATACCCGCGGGAGTCGGTGATGGACGTGAATAAAGGTAAAGCACTTAGCGCCGCATTAGGCCAGATTGAAAAGCAGTTCGGTAAAGGCTCGGTCATGCGCCTAGGGGATGCCGGCTCGGTGCCGAGCATCGAAGTCATCCCTAGCGGGTCTTTAGGGCTTGACGTCGCGCTCGGCATCGGCGGCCTGCCGCGCGGACGCGTGGTGGAGATTTACGGCCCCGAGTCCTCGGGCAAAACCACCCTGACCTTGCAGGTCATCGCCGAGGCGCAAAAACTCGGCGGCACCGCCGCCTTTATTGACGCGGAACACGCGTTGGATCCCGGCTATGCCAAGAAATTAGGCGTCAATGTCGACGATCTGTTGGTCTCGCAGCCGGATTCCGGCGAGCAGGCGCTGGAAATCACCGATATGCTGGTCCGTTCCGGCGGCGTCGATGTGGTGGTGATCGATTCGGTCGCGGCGCTTACGCCCAAGGCCGAGATCGAAGGCGAGATGGGCGACTCGCACATGGGCCTGCAGGCGCGGCTGATGTCGCAGGCGCTGCGCAAGCTCACCGCCAACATCAAGCGCTCCAACACCATGGTGATCTTCATCAACCAGATCCGCATGAAGATCGGCGTGATGTTCGGCAATCCCGAGACCACGACCGGCGGCAACGCGCTTAAGTTTTACGCTTCCGTGCGCTTGGATATCCGCCGCATCGGCGCCATTAAAAAGGGTGAAGAAGTGATCGGCAGCCAGACGCGGGTCAAAGTGGTGAAGAACAAGCTGGCGCCTCCGTTCCGGCAGTGCGAGTTCGATATTTTGTACGATCAGGGTATTTCCAAAGAGGGCGAGTTGATCGATCTGGGCGTGGCGGCGGAGTTGGTCGAGAAATCCGGCGCCTGGTACAGCTACAACAAAGAACGCATCGGCCAGGGCAAGGACAATGCGCGCCAGTTCCTGAAAGAACATCCGGCTATCGCCGCCGATATTGAATCGCGCATCCGCCAGGAACTCATGCAGGCGAACAAGCATGCCGTGGTCATTACCGAAGCGGATGAACCGCTGTCTGAGGAGGCGGGGACCTGACGCCGGGCGCCAGGCAAGATCCGCGCCTGCAGGCACAGCGGGTGGCGATGGATTTATTGGCGCGGCGCGAGCACAGTTGCCGGGAATTGAGCGCCAAGTTATTAAGCAAGGGGTATGAGCCGGCGCTGATCAGCGAGGTCGTAGTCGCCTTGCAGGCGCAGCGGCTGCTGTCGGATGAACGTTTTACCGAAGCCCTGATTCGCGCACGGCGCGCGCGCGGGTTCGGGCCGGTGCGCATTCAACGGGAATTGCAGGAAAAAGGTATCGGGGATGAATTGATCGAAGACAAGCTGGATTTTTCCGGCCGGGCGTGGCTCGAGCAACTGGATCGCGTCCGGCGCAAGAAATTCGGCAATGCCTTGCCGCGAAGCTTAGCGGAACGCGCCAAACAAACTCGCTTTTTGCAATATCGCGGGTTTAGCTTGGAACAAATCCAGCGCATTTTGCATCCGCGCGATTAATCTCTGATTGTGAGTAATGAAAACTAGCGAAATCCGTCAGCGTTTTTTAGATTTTTTCGCCGGTCACGGCCATCGCATCGTACCGGGCAGCTCGCTGGTGCCGGCGAATGACCCCACCTTGTTGTTCACCAATGCCGGCATGGTGCAATTTAAAGACAGCTTTCTGGGGCTGGAAAAGCGCCCGTACAAGCGCGCAGTCAGCGCGCAGCGCTGCGTACGCGCCGGCGGCAAACACAACGACCTGGAAAATGTCGGCTATACCGCGCGCCACCACACCTTTTTCGAAATGCTCGGCAACTTCAGTTTCGGCGATTACTTCAAGCGCGATGCGATTCGCTTTGCCTGGGAATTCCTGACCGTGGAAATGCGCCTGCCGCCGGAACGGCTTTGGATTACCGTGTATGAAGAAGACGATGAGGCGGCGGAGGTGTGGCTGCATGAGATCGGGATCGATGCCGCGCGTTTTTCGCGCATCGGCATCAAGGATAATTTCTGGTCCATGGGCGACACCGGACCGTGCGGACCGTGCTCCGAGATTTTTTACGATCACGGCCCGGCGGTCGCCGGCGGGCCGCCCGGCAGCGCTAATGCCGACGGCGACCGTTTTGTCGAAATCTGGAATCTGGTGTTCATGCAATACGACCGCGATGTGCAAGGGACTTATAACCCGCTGCCGAAGCCGTCGGTGGATACCGGCATGGGCCTGGAGCGCATGGCGGCGGTGATGCAGGGCGTGCATAGCAATTACGAAATCGATTTGTTTCAGGTTCTCATCCGCGCCGCCGCCGACCTGCTCGGCGTCAAGGATCGCCGCGACAAGTCGCTCAATGTGATCGCCGATCACATCCGGGCCGCGGCATTTTTAATTACCGACGATGTCATCCCCGCTAATGAGGGACGCGGTTATGTGTTGCGCCGCATTATCCGCCGCGCCCTGCGGCACGGCAACCGCTTAGGCGCGACACAGGCGTTCTTTTATAAATTAGTCGCGCCGTTAGTTGCCGAAATGGGCGCGACCTATCCGGAGCTGATCAAGGCGAAAGAACAAGTGGAAAAGGTGCTGCAACAAGAAGAAGAACGGTTTGCCGAGACGTTAACGCAAGGCCTGAAGATACTTGATCAGGACATCGCCGGTTTGAAAAAAGGCGCGGTGATTCCAGGCGGCACCATTTTCCGGCTCTACGACACCTATGGCTTCCCGGTGGATCTCACCGGCGACATCGCGCGCGAGCGCGGACTCAAATTGGATATGCCCGGGTTCGAGGGTGAGATGGAGGCGCAACGCCGGCGCGCGCGCGCCGCCATGACGTTTAAATCGGCGTCGGTCGGAAGTTTGGAAGAAATGGGTGTCGCCGCGACCGAATTCTCCGGTTATGAAAGCACGCGCGATGAGGCGGTGGTGCAAGCGATACGCGTGGGCGATAACGCGGTGCAAGAATTACACGCCGGGCAAGAAGGCGTGATCTATCTCGATCGCACGCCGTTTTATGCCGAATCCGGCGGCCAGGTCGGCGACCAAGGCTGGCTGCGCACGGCGCAGGCATGTTTTACGGTAGCCGATACCCAAAAAGGCCATGCGCATATCGGTAAATTGGCAAGCGGCGCGATCCATGTCGGCGACCGGGTCGAGTGCGAGGTCGATCCGGCCAAGCGCCAGGCCACCGCCTACAACCACTCGGCCACCCATTTACTGCACGCGGCGCTTAAAAAAGTGCTCGGTCCGCATGTGACGCAAAAGGGTTCGCTGGTGGAGCCGGCGCGCCTGCGGTTTGATTTCAGCCATTTCGAGTCTTTAACGCGCGCGCAGTTGCAAGCGATAGAACAGTTGGTGAACAGCGTCATTCGCGCGAACAACGCGGTGCGGACGCGGGTGATGCCGTTGGAGCGGGCGATGACGTCCGGCGCCGTGGCCTTGTTCGGCGAGAAATATGCCGACGAAGTGCGCGTGGTCGGCATGGGCGAATTTTCCACCGAGCTGTGCGGCGGCACGCACGTAAACCGCACCGGCGACATTGGATTATTTAAAATTACCAACGAGGGCGGGGTGGCCGCGGGGGTGCGCCGGATCGAGGCGGTCACCGGGGAGGCAGCGCTGGATTACGTGCGCGAGAGCGAAACGCGCCTGCAACGCATCGCGGAACTCGTGCGCGGGAGCCGCGAGGATGTCGAGCGCAAGGTAGAGCAATTAAACACGCAGCTGCGCAGCCTGGAGAAAGAACTCGAGCAATTGCAGGCTAAACTGGCTTCGGGCGCCGGCGATAAGTTGATGCAGCAAGTGCGCCAGGTCAACGGCGCGCAAGTGCTGGCCGCGCGTCTCGATGGCGCCGATCCTAAAGTATTGCGCGAGACCCTGGATCGTCTAAAAGACAAGCTCGGCACCGCGGCGATCGTGCTGGCGGCGGTGCAAGATTCCAAGGTGACGTTAATCGCCGGCATAACGAAAGACCTGGTCGGGCGTTTGCACGCCGGCGAGCTGGTCAATCACATTGCGCAACAGGTTGGCGGTAAAGGCGGAGGGCGGCCGGACATGGCGCAGGCGGGAGGAAATAATCCCGCGGGGCTGGATGCAGCGCTTGCCGATGTGCCCGCTTGGGTAGAAAAATCATTAAAATAACGCCGTTAGTCTTTGCTTTCTTTCCATTGTTCTAATCGCAGTTTACAGCCGGCGCAAAACAAGGTTTAATTTCCGCGTTTTTACAACCGAAGTCTAAGTGAGATGGCGTTAATAGTACAAAAATACGGCGGCACGTCGGTCGCGAACGTCGAGCGTATCAACGCGGTCGCGGATAAGGTTGCGCGCCTGCGCCAGGCCGGGCACGACCTGATTGTGGTGTTGTCGGCGATGAGCGGTGAAACGAATCGTCTGCTGGATTTAGCCAAAGATATACATCCCGACGCGCCGGCGCGCGAACTGGATGTGTTGCTCGCGACCGGCGAGCAGGTCACGATTGCATTGCTGAGCATGGCCTTGCAGCGGCGCGGCTGCGATGCGCGTTCTTATACCGGCGCGCAAGTGCATATATTGACCGACAACGTCCATGGCAAGGCGCGGATTGTAGACATCGATGATGCGCGCGTGCGCGACGATCTTAAAAAAGGCCGGGTCGTGGTGGTGGCCGGCTTCCAGGGCGTCGACGGGGATGGCAACATCACCACGTTGGGGCGCGGCGGCTCGGATACGACCGCGGTAGCCATGGCGGCGGCGCTCAAGGCGGATGAATGCCAGATTTATACCGACGTCGATGGCGTTTATACCACCGATCCGCGCATTGTGCCGCAGGCGCGGCGCCTGGATCGGATCACGGTGGAAGAGATGCTGGAGATGGCGAGTTTAGGCGCCAAGGTGTTACAACTCCGCTCGGTCGAGTTTGCCGGCAAATACCGGGTGCCGCTGCGCGTGTTGTCGGCGTTCGAACACGGCTCCGGCACGTTAATTACTTATGAGGAAGCAGGAATGGAGCAGGCGTTGATTTCCGGGATCGCGTTTAACCGCGATGAAGCTAAGTTAACCATTCGCGGCGTGCCGGATCAGCCCGGCGTGGCGTATCGCATCCTGGGCGACATTGCCGCCGCCAATATTAACGTCGACATGATCGTGCAGAATGTCAGCGCCGCGTCAAACGAGCAGGGCGGCACCACCGATTTTACGTTTACCGTGCATCGCGGCGATTACCGCAAGGCGTTGGCGATCCTCAAGAAAGTCGCCAAACAAATGGCGGCGCGTGAAGTCAGCGGGGACGATAAAATCGTGAAGATCTCGGTGGTTGGCGTCGGCATGCGCTCGCATGCCGGGATTGCCAGCACCATGTTCAAGGCGTTGGCCGACGAAGGGATTAATATTCAAATGATTTCCACCTCGGAAATCAAGATTTCCGTGGTCGTCGAGGAGAAATACCTGGAGCTCGGCGTGCGCGCCTTGCATAGCGCCTTTGGGTTGGAAAAAGAACCCGCTACCGACCAACAACTGAGCGGGCTGGCATAGAAACTGCAAGGTCATCAATAGGCGGGGAAACAGGCAGCGTATATGGATTCCCTCCCTGCGGTTCTTTGCGATTACCGGGCTTGATTTAAGCAGTAACGGGAAGCATGCGGTTAATAACAAGGACGGTAGGCGGCTCGCCGCCGAAAGGTTGTTCTTTTGCGGACAAAAGTGTATGGATTGCTACTATAGGAGTACAGCGAAATGCTGATCTTAACAAGGCGTATTGGTGAAACTTTGAACATCGGCGACGATGTCCAGGTCACTGTGCTAGGCATTAAGGGGAATCAGGTGCGTATTGGCGTCAATGCCCCGAAAGAAGTGCCGGTGCACCGTGAAGAAATTTACGAGCGGATTAAAAAAGAAAAAGAGCTGGGCATTTTTCGGGAGCGGACGAAAGAACCGACAGAACCGAGTTAAATGTCCCTTTACGCACGGGAAGCCTCCGGGTATGCTGAGGTCATCACTCAATCTTAATGGAGAGATGGCCGAGCTGGTCGAAGGCGCTCCCCTGCTAAGGGAGTATGGGGTCAAAAACTCCATCGAGGGTTCGAATCCCTCTCTCTCCGCCATTTACCCGCGTAGCGGGGAAATGGCTCATCATAAGCATGAGAACC
>DATGVQ010000008.1:0-13423 GCA_035300145.1 Acidiferrobacterales bacterium
CGTCGACCCAACGGCGGGTTTCTTTATCTTGACATCCCGAACCGTCTGCTTCGCCTTGGGTGGTGCCGTTTCTTGCGGCTGGGCCGAGACCGGAACCGCGTTTTCGGGTGTCCGGTCACCATGTTTGCCGAATAGAAAAAACCCGATCGCGGCTAACAGGGCAATAACGGCGATGAGCCAGTACCAGTGTTTGTGGCGTGCAGGTGCTTCAGTGGCTTCGGGTTGCCGTATCGGTGGTATCTCTATTTTACTGGGTTGTTTTTGCTCCTCCCGGGCCGAAGGCTCGGCCGGTAGAGCCGTATCGGCTATCCGCGCATCATCTGTCCCGGATACGGGTGGCGCGGCGGTCGCAAATTTTGCCGACTCAACCCTACTTTCGGGAGGCGTGTCACGCGGTGGCGCGATAGGGGTTATTGTTTCCAGTGGCGCAGGGGTGTCCCGATCGCGGAGAGGTGGAACGGCACCCGAGGTGCGATCCGCTTGCGCCACGGATTCGGGTTTGACCGGCGCGGTCGCTTTCGGCGATGGTGCTTTTGGCGCCGGGACGGTTGCGCTCGCTTTCGAACGATCGTCCTTGGTCGACGATGGTTGCGTCGGGGCCGCGTCAATTGCCTCGGGCGCACGCGAGACGGTTACGTCGGCTTTGTATACGTTATCGCCGAGCGCGATCTCATTTATCCTGAGTGTGGTAAAATATTGCCTGTGGCCGATCGTCCGGCGGTAACCTTTGCGCCGTTTCTGTTTGAATATAATAATCTTCTTGCGGCGGCCCGCGTCGATAACCTCGGCAACGACCCTGGCGTTGGCGATGGTAGGATTCCCCACGGTAATGTCTTGGGCGTTAGCGAGCATATAAACCTCGCTGATCTCGACGGTGGCGCCCGGCGCGCCCGTAAGTTTTTCAACTTTAACGATGTCGCCAGGAGCAACCCGGTATTGTTTTCCGCCGGTCTTAATGACCGCGTAAATAGCCATAGATTTAAAACACTTAGTAAGTAATATTAAAGATAGCCCGGCTATGAGACTTGTAAAGCCTGAGAGATAATCGGGCCGGCTGTAGTTTGAAAAGGAACTTATAGATGGTGCGCGGATCGCGCTGCGCGCCTGGTCCGGCCGAGGCTGATGCATGAGGATCCTTCTTGATTCAATTTTTTTCTCAAATATATAGCGCCGTGCTAGGCTAACTGTTTGATTATTTTAAGAATGCTATACGTCATTTTTGATGGAATTTCCGCTTCAGGCGTGACGATTGTATGACGGAGACACATGAGTAAGCCCGCGAACCAAGAGGTCATTACGGTAGACGGCCATAGGATCATTGGCCGTTTTTTCCTGCCGCAAGGCGAAGCAAAAGGCACGGTTCTGATCGCGCCCGCGATGGGCACGCCGCAGGAGTACTATGCACCATTCGCGACATGGTTGGCGACGCAAGGCTTTGTTGCCGCCACGTTCGACTACCGTGGCACAGGATTGTCGCGCCTGCAGGAGTTGCGTGGATTCAAGGCCGATATCTTCGACTGGGCGCAACTCGACTGCGGAGCAATGGTCGAGGCGACTTCAATGCGCGCGCCGGGCAAACCGTTTTATTGGATTGGTCATAGCCTGGGCGGGCAGATTCTACCGTTCGTGCCCAATCGCGACCGAATCGCGAAGGTGGTGACCATTGCCACCGGCAGTGGCTACTGGCGCGAGAACTCGCCGCCTTTGAAGCGCCGCGTCTGGTGGCTGTGGTACGTGGTAGCGCCGCTTGCGGTGCCCCTGTTCGGCTACTTTCCGGGCAAGCGGCTGCGTAAAGTAGGCGACCTCCCGAGGGGTGTGATGGAACAGTGGCGGCGCTGGTGCCTGAATCCGGAGTATGCGGTCGGCGTGGAAGGCGAAGGCGTCCGGGCCCAGTATGCGGCCGTGCGCACCCCGATTGTCTCGCTGTCTTTTTCCGATGATGAGTTGATGTCCGCCCGCAACACCGAATCGATTCATGGTTTCTTTGTCAATGCACCACGAACCATGAAGCGCATCACGCCAAAAGATATCGGCGTACGACGCATCGGACACTTCGGTTTCTTCAGGCCGGAGCATGAGAGTTCGCTATGGCAAGCGCATCTGCTGCCGGAGTTGACTGAGCACATGGCATCCTAATCACACGCCCTGAGGTCGCTCCAGGGGGGCGCCGCTCCGCTGAGCTTCCTGGTATGGCCGCCACATCGGCATAGCCGCTGCCTTGATATTTCGTTTTTTGGTGCGGCGCGAGCCACTGTGTGGTAAAGTATCAACGGGTTTCGACGAACCCGGGGGGATAATCATTATGGCGCGGCTTGACCCCATTCAGGTAACACCGAGCGGGTCGGTACTGCAGAGCTTGGGTCATGCGAGCCTTGAGGTTCTAAGCGGCGCGCAGGCCGGCAAGCGTCTGTCGCTTGGGGATGAGCTTTACATCGGTCGCCTCGACGAAGACGCCGTTGATTCACGTGATTTTCTCGTCATTCCGGCGGTGGCCGTCAGTCGCCACCATGCGCGCATCTTCCGCAGCGGCGAAAATTACGTGATTGAAGATCTCGCCTCGACCAACGGCACGCTGGTCGGCGCCCGCCGTCTTGTCCCCGGTAACATTTATCCACTGCTCGACGGAGCCAGCATACGCATCTGGAATACGCGTATGATTTTCCATTACGAACCTGCATCGGGCTACTCGCGCCCGGCAACCTCGATCGTTGACGGCGCCCCACGCTTTGACGTGACGGTCGCGTTAGACGCAAAAAAAGTGCTGCAAGCACTCTCCCAGCCAATCCGGCGGGCCCAAACCGATCTCCAACAAATGGTCGTACGCCTGCAAGCGATGGCGCGGGTCAGCATCGCCCTCGGAGCGGTGAAGGAGCGTGAATCGCTGATCGCTAAGATCATGGAATGCATCTTTGATATTTTTCCAACGGCGGAACGTGCGGTGATCATGCTACGTGCGAAACCGGACGATGAACCCGTGCCGATCGCGCTGCGCGATCGTCGCAACGGGGTTACCGACCACGATATTCGAATCTCGCGCAGTATTGTCAACCAGGTGATGCAGGAAAAGCGCTCCCTGTTGTTGGCGGATGTCGCCAATGACGGACGCTTTAATCCGCAGGCTTCGGTCATCGCGCTCAAGCTCCGCAGCGTGATGTGCGCGCCGCTTATGATCGGCGACGACGCCTTGGGTTTGATTCAAGTGGATACCGCCGAACGGTCCAATGCATTTACCGATCACGACCTCAACCTGCTCACCGGTATCGGCGCGCAGATCGCGATAGCGCTCAGGAATTTTCAGCTCTACGAGGACATCGATCGACTGTTTGAAAGCTTCATCCGCGCGTCGGTGCAAACCATCGAGGCACGGGATCCCGTCACCGCCGGACATTCTTTCCGCGTGGCATGCCTGACCGAAAAGCTGGCGCTCGCCGTCGATCGCGAGAGTCGCTACGGTCTGCGGAAGGTCAGGTTCAACAAGACTCAGCTGCGCGAGCTGCGTTACGCCGCCCTGCTCCACGACTTCGGCAAAGTCACGGTACGGGAGGACATTCTGACCAAGGAAAAGAAGCTCCATCCACATCAGATGGCGCTGCTCGAACAGCGCTTCAAGTACGCCCGCGCCTGCCTGGAGGCGCAGGCCTTCCGGCGACTGGTGGAGCGTCATGCGGCAAAAAATTTGGGTGCTTATCGGTTTGAGCGCGCGCGCCGCCGGCTGGAACGCGAGCTGGCGAAAGAGATCGAGCGTCTGCAGACATTCCGGGAGTTCGTCAGGAAGGCCAACGAACCCTCGGTCGCACCGACTCGCATGCCACGAAAGCTGAAAGAGCTCGTGCGCTATACCTTCGACGACTCCGAGGGCGCGACAAATGAATTGTTGACCGCATTCGAGTTCTCGGACCTGGCGCTCGAGCATGGCACCCTCACGCCGCGCGAGCGTGAAGAGATCCAGCGACACGTCAGTTATACGTACGATTTCTTGAGTCTCATCCCATGGACCGATGATCTGGCAAACCTCGCCGAGATCGCTCATGGGCATCACGAAAAACTCGACGGCTCCGGCTACCCGCGCGGACTGCGCGGCGACGCGATTCCGATCCAAACGCGTATACTCACCATCGCCGACATCTATGACGCCCTAAGCTCCGGAGACCGGCCGTATAAGCAGGCGATTCCCGCCGATCGTGCCCTGGACATCATGGAGGCCGAGAGCCGCGCCGGCAAAATCGACAAACGCCTGCTTAAGGTCTTCATCAAATCGCGTGCTTACGAAGCTCCTGAAGCGCCTTGACCGTCTGGTTGCGGCCAGGCGCTTTCCCAATCGAAGCCGCGCCATACAGGAAGCGGTGCAAGAGAAGCTTGAGCGTCTCGAGCACAGTCGCCTGGCAAGAGAGGCGGCGAAGCTGGATCGAAAGTTCGAGCAGAAGCTAGCCGATGAGGGGCTTGCGGGAGATACGGCGGAATGGCCCGAGTACTGAGGGGGGACGTAGTCTAGGCCGACCTCAACCGGTACGCGGGCGCGAGCAGGCGGGGCAGCGGCCGGTAGTCGTACTCAGTCACGACGTGTTCAACCAACGATCGGGCACGGTGATCGCCATGGCGGTTACGAGCCAGGCGCAACGCGCCGGTTTTCCTTTGACGCTTGAGCTGCCCAAGAACATAGGTCTTCCCAAGCAGTCGTGGGTGAAGATAAGCCAGGTTCGCACGCTGTCCTTGGAGCGCCTAGGCAAGAGGATAGGGCGGCTTCCCCCCGAGATGCTCGACGTCCTGGTTGACGGACTTAATGAGATCATCGCCGCCTAACAGCTCACTGAACCTGATCCTGAACTTCCCCTGAAGCAGCGAGCCGTCACCGGTCTATTTCAAACACTTCGCGATAAGCGGATACTTGTAATACTAAATATTCATCTCTATACATGACTAATATCTTGCATGTATATTGTATACCACATACCGTCTTTCAGAAGTTGATCAGCAAGCGATAGGACTACTCTTTAGTGAAACGAAGACCAGTGATCGTTCCGTCTCGCGGTTACCGCATTGTCTTTGATTAGGAACTGGGCATGAAGTTACTGACCAAAATGATGCATTTACAGGAACAGCACGGTGCGGTTACCGACTCCATGCTGCGTGAAATGTCCAGAGAAGAGGGCGTTCCGCTCTACCGTTTGGAAGGTCTGCGCGGGTTTTACCCGGTGTTTCGCGCTATCCCCGGGCGCAAGATGCAGGTGCAGGTGTGCCGCGACATTGTTTGCATGATGAAAGGCGGGCCGCAGTTCTGTAATAAGGTGAAGTCAGCCCTGGCCGGTGCGACCGATGTGGAAGTCGAAGAGGTCTCCTGTGTCGGGCGCTGCGATACCGCGCCCGCCGCCACGGTCAACGAAGTGCCGGTTTCCGGTTCGGTCGAAACCATCGCGGCTTACGCGACCGGCAAAAAACCGCTCCCCGCGAACGCGCCTACCGCTACTCCCCGGCGTTGGCCGACCGATCCTTATTCCAGTGAACAAGACCATTACGGTGTCATCAAAAAATTTCTCAAGCCGGGCGACGAGCGGCAACGGGACGAAGTCATCAAGGTCCTGAAAGAGGCGGACCTGCGCGGCCTGGGCGGCGCCGCGTTTCCCACCGGCATGAAATGGGACTTGACCCGCAAGGCCGGCGGCGCGCCGAAGTACGTGGTTTGCAACGCCGATGAGAGCGAGCCGGGCACCTTTAAGGACCGGGTAATACTGGAAGAGCTGCCACATCTGCTGGTTGAGGCCATGATCCTCGCGGGCTGGATGATCGGCGCAACCGAAGGGATCATTTATATCCGGCACGAGTACGCGAAAGAAAAAATCGCTCTTCAACAGGCGATTGAAAAAGCCCGCCGCTTTGGTGCGCTCGGCAAGAAGATTTTCGGGTCCGACACCGACTTCGACTTGCAAATTTTTGTCTCGCCGGGCGGCTACATCATGGGCGAGGAGACCGCGTTATTGGAAGCGTTGGAAGACAAGCGCGGCGAGCCGCGCAATAAACCGCCGTTTCCGGTCAATCATGGGCTGTGGGGCAAGCCGACCTTGATGAACAATGTCGAAACTTTTTCCGCGATTCCCATCATCCTCGAGCGCGGCGCCGCCTGGTGGGCGGCGCAGGGCAAGGGAAATTACCAGGGATTGAAGTTTATGTGCGTTTCCGGCGACGTCGCTAAACCGGGGGTATACTGCGTGCCGTGGGGCACGACCGTAGACGGGCTTCTGACTCTGTGCGGCGGGATACCGGACGGCAAGGCCTTATATGCCTTCTCTCCCGGCGGCGCATCTACCAACTTTTTACCGGCATCAAAACGTGGTACTGCGCTGGATTTTAAAGCCATGCAGGAGGCCGGCAGCAGCCTCGGCACCGGCGCGATGGTGTTTATGGCCGCCGGGCGCGACGTGTTGCAGCTGGCGATCAGCGAAGTAAAGTTTTTCCGCAATGAATCCTGTGGCAAATGCGTGCCCTGCCGTGTCGGCAGTCACAAGGCCGTGGATTTGGTGGAGACGGCGCTCGCAGGCCAAGCGCCGCCTGACTTGGTGGCGCTGCTGCAGGATTTGAATTCCACCCTTGCGCAGACGTCGATCTGCGGTTTGGGGCAGGTCGCGATGGCGCCGCTGATGAGCGTGATTAATTACTTTCCGGACGATGCGCTACCAAAACTACAAGGCTCTACTGGGCGGAGAAAGTGATGGCAACGACCGCAACGAAACTAATAAAGCTCACGATCGACGGGAAACCGATGCAGGTGCCGGAGGGGACTTCCATCTGGGATGCGGCGCGGCAGGTCGGAATCGATATTCCGGTGCTATGCCATAGCCCGCGCATGCGCCCGGTGGGCGTGTGCCGGATGTGCGTGGTCGATATCGGTCAGCGGGTGATGGCGGCCGCGTGCGTGCGCCCGTGCGAAGAAGGCATGAACGTCGATGCGAGCTCAGCCAAAGTGGAAACGCACCGCAAGATGCTGACCTCTTTGTTGCTATCCGACTATCCGGAAAACAGCGCCCGGGAAATGAGTACGGGAAACGACCAACTGCTGGCGCTGGCGCGCAAATTCGCCATCGATCATATTCCCCTGCCGGACGGCGCCGCCGGCCGCGCGCGCGGCAGCGACCTGTCTTCGCCGGTGATTGCCGTGGATCATCAAGCCTGCATCTTGTGCGATAAATGCATCCGCGGCTGCGACGAGCTGCAGCATAATAATGTGATTACCCGTACCGGCAAAGGCTATACCGCGCGCATCGCGTTCGATTTGAATAATCCCATGGGCGAAAGCACCTGCGTCGCCTGTGGCGAGTGCATGGCGGTTTGCCCTACCGGCGCGCTGACCAATAAACCCGTTACCGGCATGAGGGCGGCGGTGGGGAAACATCAAAAGCGAGGTGAAGCATGAAAGCCTACTTCTTGAATGACATCAAAGCGGCAAGCAAGAGCGCGATCGCCGCGCACCAGACCCCTAAGGTAAAGGAAACCGATTCACTGTGTCCCTATTGCGGCGTCGGCTGCGCGCTCACGTTTGTGGTGGATGAGGATAAAAACCGCATTCTTTACACCCGCGGACGCGATGGTGCGCCCAACGCCGAGCGGTTGTGCGTGAAGGGACGTTATGGCTTTGATTACGCAATGCATGAGCAGCGCCTGACCAAGCCGTTAATCCGCAAGGCCGGCAGCTACCCCAAGGGGCCGCTTTCCGCCATGGCGAAGGCGAGCACTGGCAAACGCAAGCCCGGCGGGCGCGTGGATTACAATGAAACACTGCCGCATTTTCGTGAGGCCAGTTGGGACGAAGCGCTCGATCTCGTCGCCGGCAGATTAAAGCAAATCCGCGACACGCACGGCGGTGACGCGCTCGCCGGCTTCGGCTCGGCGAAAGGCTCGAATGAGGAAGCCTATCTTTTCCAGAAACTGGTGCGGGCGGTATTCGGCACCAATAATGTCGATCATTGCACGCGGTTGTGCCACGCCTCCTCGGTCGCCGCGCTGCTGGAGGGCATCGGCTCCGGCGCGGTGACCAACGTCGTGCGCGACGTTGCCAACGCCGAGGTCGCGATTTTGACCGGCTGTAACCCCACCGAAAACCACCCGGTCGCGGCCACGTTTATTAAAGATGCGGCGGTGAACGGCACCAAGCTGATTGTCATTAACCCGCGGCGGCCGCAAATTGCCGATTTCGCCGAAATGTATTTGCGGCCGAAACCCGGCAGCGACGTGGCGCTGTACAACGGCATGATGAACGTGATGATTGCCGAGGGCCTGATCGACCGGGAGTTCATCGCCAACCGCGTGGAAGGGTTTGACGCGCTGAAAAAAGTGGTCGCGGACTATACCCCGGAGCGCGTGGCCAAGCTCACCGGCCTGCCCGCGCAGGATATTATCCGCGCCGGACGCCTGTTCGGTTCCGCCAAAGCCGCCATGATCTTCTGGGGCATGGGCATCAGCCAACACACCTTCGGCACCGACAACGCCCGTTGCTTGATTGCGCTGGCGATGATCACCGGCAATGTCGGCCGCCCGGGCACCGGCCTGCACCCGCTGCGGGGCCAGAACAATGTGCAAGGCGCCTCCGATTCCGGCCTGATTCCGATGGTGTACCCGGATTACCAGAGCGTGAAAGATCCGCAGATCCAAGCGAAGTTCGAGAAGTACTGGGGCGTGAAGCTATCGCCTAAGGTCGGCTTGACGGTCACGGAAATCATAGGCGCGGCGCTGAAGGGTTCGGTCAAAGGTATGTATATGCTGGGCGAGAATCCGTTCCTATCCGATCCGGATATCAACAAGGTTCGCAAGGCCTTGTCGGCCCTGGAATTTCTGGTGGTGCAAGACATATTCCTGACCGAAACCGCGGAGTTTGCCGATGTCATCTTACCGGCCAGTTCCTTCATGGAAAAAACCGGCACCTACACCAACACCGATCGCCGCGTGCAGATCGGCCGGCCGGCGCTGAAAATGCCCGGAGAAGCGCGCCAGGACTGGGAACTCATCTGCGAAATCAGCAACCGCATGGGCTATCCCATGAACTACGCCTCGGTGGAGCAGGTGTTCGACGAGTTTGCCGCCTGCACCAACGAATACAAAACCCTGAGTTACCAGAACCTGGGACCCTACGGCAAGTGGTATCCATGCCCCGATCCCAAGACCTCAGAAGGCGAGAAGATTGTATTTGGGGAAACCTTCCCGTCGGGCAAGGCCAAACTGGTTCCCGCCCAGATCACCGCGCCGGATGAACTGCCGACGGCAGAGTATCCGTTCGTGCTGAATACCGGCCGCGTGCTGGAACACTGGCATACCGGCAGTATGACTAGGCGCTCCCAGGCCTTGGATACGATCGAACCCGAGGCGTTTGTGGAACTGCATCCGGCCGACGCAAGCAAGCTTGGTTTGCAGGAAGGCGACTGGGTGCAGGTTAAATCGCGCCGCGGTGAAATTACTCTGAAGGCGCGGGTGCATGATCGCGCCACGCAAGGCTCGGTATTTATTCCCATGCATTTCCGCGAGGCCGCCGCTAATGTGTTGACTAGCCCGGCGATCGACCCGATCGGCAAGATACCGACGTTCAAATTCTGTGCAGTGCGATTGACCCGGGTGGAATCGAGCTCGGCCAAGTAAGGCGGTTTTTCCGGCTTCAAACCGGTTGTGCCTGCGGTAGCAGGCAGTAATTTAATGCATTTTAAACATCTCTCATGCGAAGAGTTGTGTTCCGTTGCCGGATTGGTATATTGTATTTGGTATATTTGCCGGCGTAACCTCAGCGGCCTCATTAAAAGCGGCGGTATGCAAGATTAGGAGGTAACAACGTGTCCACCCCCAAACTAGTGGTTCAACCCATCGAGGTTAACTTCAGTTTAAAGGATAAGATCTACGACGCCTTAAAACAGGCGATCACCTCCATGATTATCAATGGGCATGATGAGGAGCATCGCCTGGATGAACGCCAGCTTTCCAAGGATCTGGGAGTAAGCAGAACGCCGATACGCGAAGCCTTGGCGCGCCTGGAGCAAGAAGGTTTTGTGCGCATCCTGCAACGCAAAGGCGCTTTTGTCGTGCGCAAGACCAAGAAGGAAATCTTGGAAATGATCCTGGTATGGGCGGCGCTGGAAAGCACCGCCGCGCGCCTGATTACCCTGCACGCGAGCGACGCGGAGATCTCCACCCTGCGCGAGATGTTCGCCACGTTCGAGAGCAGCAAGCTGCGCGCCCACATCGACGAATATTCCGATACGAATATCCTGTTCCATCAAACCCTGATCAAGATGAGCCATTGCGATTTACTGAACGAGATGACGGAAAACCTGTTTACCCACATGCGCTCGATACGCCAGCGCACGATTTCGCAGAATGACCGCGCCGAGCGGTCCATTATCGATCACATGCATATCATTGAGGCGCTCGAGCAGCGCAACACCGAACTGGCGGAACAACTCGTGCGCCAGCATACCTTAAACCTGGCGGCGCATGTGGAGAAAAACCTGCACGACCTGAATTAAGAGACCAGCAACGCAATCGCGCGATACTACTTATTACTATCAGTGAATGATAGAAGGAGAACTGACATGGCACGACCTGCAAAAGATGTAAAAGCCGCAACCGAGGCAAGCAAAGCTGAATCCCCCGGAGAAAAAATTTCCGGCGGCCACCTGGTCGCCAAGGCCCTTAAGGCGGAAGGTATAGACGTGATCTTCACCCTGTGCGGTGGGCATATTATCGATATCTACGACGGCTGCCTGGACGAGGGGATCAAAATCATCGATGTCCGGCACGAGCAAGTGGCCGCGCATGCCGCCGATGGTTATGCGCGCATGACCGGTAAGCCGGGCTGCGCCGTGGTCACCGCCGGGCCTGGAACCACCGACGCCATGACCGGGGTAGCGAATGCATTCCGCGCGGAGAGCCCGTTTCTCCTGATCGGCGGTCAGAGCGCGCTCTCGCAGCATATGATGGGCGGGCTGCAAAACCTGCCGCACGTCGACATGATGACGCCGATCTGCAAGTTCGCAAGCCAAGTGCAGACGACCGAGCGCATTCCCGACATGATCAGCATGGCGTTTCGCGAGTGTTATAACGGCGCGCCGGGTCCGGCGTTCCTTGAGATTCCGCGCGACGTCCTGGACGCCAAGGTGGATCCGGCAAAAGTGAGAATGCCGAAGCCCGGACATTACCGGGCGTCGACACGGTTGATGGCGGATCCGGACGACGTGCAGACGCTCGCCGACATTCTGGTGAAGTCCGAGCGGCCATGCGTGCTGCTCGGTACCCAGGTCGCAACCTGCCGCGCCTACGACGCCGCCAAGGAGTTCGTGCGCAAGCTGAATATTCCCGCCTACATGAACGGCTCCGGCCGTGGAACCTTGCCACCGGGAGACCCACACCATTTGCACCGCACCCGCAGCTACGCGTTTGAAAAGGCCGATGTGATCGTGATCGTCGGTACGCCGTTCGATTTCCGCATGGGCTACGGCAAGCGGTTGAACGCACAAGCCACGGTAGTGCAGATCGACCTGGATTACCGCACGGTCGGCAAGAACCGCGACATTTCCCTCGGCCTTGTGGGCGACGTCGGCATGGTACTGAAGGCGGTTACCGCCGCCGCCACCGGTCGCACCGACATCGGCGCCAAGAAGCGCCAGGCGTGGATCGATGAACTGCATGCCGCGGAGAAGAAGGCGTTGGAGAAGTTCCTGCCCGATTTCAAGTCAGACTCTACCCCCATCAATCCGTATCGCGTCGCCTGGGAGCTCAATGAGTTCCTGACCGAAGATACCATTTACATCGGCGATGGCGGCGACGTGGTGACCATCAGCGCTCAGGCCGTGCAGCCGCGTTTGCCCGGTCAATGGATGGATCCAGGCCCGCTCGGGACCCTCGGCGTGGGTGTGCCGTTTGCCATGGCGGCCAAGTATGCGCATCCGGACAAGGAAGTGCTGTGCTACTTCGGCGACGGAGCATTTTCCTTGACCGGGTGGGATTTCGAGACCTGCGTGCGCTTCAAGCTGCCGTTCCTGGGCGTCGTGGGCAATAACTCCTCGATGAACCAGATCCGTTGCGGCCAGATTATGAAATACGGCAAAGAGCGCGGCGATATCGGCAATATGCTGGGCGACGTGCCGTACGGAAAATTCGCCGAAATCCTCGGCGGCCACGGCGAGGAGGTGCGCGATCCGAAACAGATCCGGCCGGCCTTGGAGCGCGCGCGCGAGGCGGTCGCCGGCGGCAAGCCCGCGCTGGTCAACATCTGGGTCGACATCGATGTGTGGGCGCCGGGGACCAAGAACCAGACCATGTACAAGTAACACAACCCAATGGCACTACCTTAAGCGTAGACTCCGTGGCGACTCAAGTTTGTAGCCCGGATGGAGCGGAGCGGAATCCGGGGATGGACGGTGCCGTCGGCGGGCTCCCCCGCATTTCGCTGTCGCTTCATGCGGGCTACTCGTTGTTCCTTAGCCCCCCGGTGCCGTATCTTCGATCCAAGGTGCTTAAGGTAGTGCCATTGGTAACACAACCCTCTCCCGAGAGAGTGGCCCGAAGGGCCGGGTGAGGGGAGAGCGAAGCGAGGGGGGCGAAGCCGGTTTAAAGCCCTTCTCCCTCCGCGAGAAGACCGCACCGGCTTACCCTCTCCCACCGGGAGAGGGTGGCCCGAAGGGCCGGGTGAGGGAGAGCGGTTTAAAGCCCTTCTCCCTCCGGGAGAAGGGTTGGGATGAGGGAAAGGGGTTTAAAGCCCTTCCCCCTCCGGGAGAAGGGTTGGGATGAGGGAGAGCAGACTTTACGTTCCCATTTTGTTAGATACAAATACTAGATAAAGAGGACAAGGTATGGCTAAAGCATTGAGTGGAGTGCGGGTGTTGGATATGACCCACGTCCAATCCGGCCCGTCGTGCACGCAAATCCTGGCGTGGTTCGGCGCCGATGTTATCAAGGTGGAACTGCCCGGCAAGGGCGACGCGACGCGCGGCCAATTACGCGACATTCCGAATGTCGACAGCCTGTATTTCACGATGCTGAACTGCAACAAGCGCAGTATCACGATCAATATGAAGTCGGAGAAGGGGAAAAAAATATTCGAAGGGTTGCTGAAGACCTCGGATATTTTGGTGGAAAATTTCGCCCCCGGCGCGCTCGACCGGCAGGGGTTTAGCTGGGAGACCATACGAAAAATCAATCCGCGCGTCATTTACGCGTCGATCAAGGGATTTGGCCCCGGTCCGTACGTGGATTGCAAGGCGTACGAAACCGCCGCCCAGGCCATGGGCGGCGCCATGAGCACCACCGGCTGGCCGGAGGGGCCTCCTACCAGCACCAGCGCCCAGATCGGGGACTCGGGAACCGGGATACATGCGGTGGCGGGGATACTTGCGGCGCTATACCAGCGGGTAACTACCGGAAAAGGGCAGCGGGTGGAAGTCGCGATGCAGGA
>DATGVQ010000009.1:0-18815 GCA_035300145.1 Acidiferrobacterales bacterium
GCTAAAGGGAATCCTGATCATTATCGGGTGCCTTGTGTTGAGCCGTCATTCACCTTGGGAGGCGAATGCTAGCACGAGGCGCTCAGAAAGTCTCAGAGAAAACCGTGCGAAGTATAGCTCGACACCGTCGAGTCCTTCCAGCGCAGTCGCGGCCTTGTGGTGATCGCGCGCCGGGACGATGACCCTGGCGCCGGCGGAAACGAGCGTGCGCGTGGTCTCCAGACCGATGCCGGAAGAGCCGCCGGTGACGATTGCGGCCCTGTTGGACAAGTCGATGTCCTTGATGACGTCGCCCGCGGTGGAAGCGGCGCTGAAGCCGGACCCGATCGGTTTTTGCGGAGTGGACATAGTACGTTCCTCCTGAATTTGAATGTTCCATACCAGTGTACATCCGGCCTACCGGACTATGAATGCTTGGAAATACGATTACTTGCGTGAGAGTGCGAGAGTGACTGCTGACCCATTTGCGAAGTAGAAGCAGCGATGCAAGATCGTCGTGCTGCTTACTGCGCCGGCACGATGATCTTTTCAGGGCTGGACCGCCGCCAGATAGGTGTTGCCCTCGCAGACGATCGTGCCGATCCGCTTGCCGGTGAAACGGCATATTGATCGGACACAAGCGTCGACAGGGCGGCAGCGCCGCTGGGCTCAGCGATCAATCGTCGCCATGATCCAATCGGTGTAACGCTGCCCCGCGACTTTTCCCGGCGCCAAAGCGTCGTCGAGCACCTTCATTTGTGCCAGATCAAGCTGGACGGTCTCGGCGGCCACATTCTCTTCCAGATATTTCCGGCGCTTGGTGCCGGGGATAGGCACGATGTCGCCGCCCTTTTGCAACAGCCAGGCAAGCGCGATCTGCCCAGGCTTTGCGTGTTTAGCCGCGGCGATATCGAATACCATCCGCGCCGCCTTCACATTGGCGTCGTAATTCTCGCGTTGGTAGCGTGGATCGGTACGTCGAAAATCACCTTCCGGATACTCCTCCGCGCGCTTGACCTCGCCGGTCAAAAAGCCCCGGCCAAGGGGACAAAAGGGTACGAGGCCGATGCCTAGCTCGCGCAGAACCGGTATTATGTCCCCCTCCAGATTCCGTTCCCATAGCGAATATTCGCTCTGTAGTGCAGAAACCGGATGGACGGCATGGGCGGCGGCGGATGTTGGCGACGCCGGCCTCGGAAAGACCGAAAAATCGCACCTTTCCCTGCTTGACCAGATCACCTACCGCACCGGCCACCTCCTCGATCGGCACGGCCCGATCGACACGGTGTTGATAGAGGAGATCGATGTAGTCGGTGCCGAGCCGGAGCAGGGAGCCCTCCACCGCCTCGCGGATATGCTCAGGCCGGCTGGCTGTTTCGGTGCCGACCTGCTTTCCGTCCTTGAAACGAAAGCCAAATTTGGTGCCGATTACCACCTGGTCGCGCCGGCCCTTGAACGCCCGGCCGAGCAGCTCCTCGTTGGTGAGGGGACCATAGCCCTGGGCCGTGTCGAAGAAGTTGCATCCCAATTCGATGGCGCGATGCAGTGTAGCGATCGACTCTCCCTCATCCGCCGGACCATAAGACTGGCTCATGGGCATGCAGCCAAGACCGATCGCCGATACCTCTAGTCCCTGACTGCCAAGTTTGCGTATGCTCAAAGCCATGATTGCCGTCCTCCAAATATAAGCTGCTCGCTCAGGTTCCAGAGACGATCTGCCGCTTGCGGGTCAACCGAGTGGGGCATCACGCCGAGCGCCATCGATCCAAACTGGTTGGCTGCGATCTCCCCGGACACTAGCAACCGTAGCGTGCGCTGTGCGCACGATCAAAACTGGCTCGCCATAATCGCCCCTCGTTTAAAAGCAACCTCCCGAGTCTAGTGCGCAGGATAGATGCTCATCTGAAGGTTGTCATGTGAGACATTATAGATAGGATTAGTCGTGCGCATAGCGCACGCTACGGTTGCTGACCCGGATTTTCGAGGAAGCCGCGTCCTTCCAGAAACAGCTGCTTTGCCGACTCGAGCTGACTCATGCGTTTCTAGGGCGCAAGCCCCAGGCTCCGGCGGAGTTCACGCGCGGTGTGCGCCTTGCCGTACATCGGGGTTCCGACATCGAATTTCTTGGCTTGCGAAAGCTTGCCGGCCACTACCGGCTCGAAGCCCGCGTCTTCGACCAGCCGTATTGCAATCTTAAGCGCGGCTTCATCGTCGGCCGCGAGCGGGACCGCGGCTTTCTCGCCTTTGCGGTGCGCCTCGCTCTTGAGCTCATAGGAAGGTAGCGAATTGAACGCGCGCACCAGGCGCACGCCGGGCAGGAACTCGGCGGACGCGACGCCCGTACCCTTCTTGCGCGCCGGGATTGCCATGTCGCCGTCGCGAGCGGGATACGGGTTGCCGGTCTCGAGCACCACCTTGCCCTTGATCTCCGAGGCAAGATCGCGGCCGACTTGCGGAAGTGCGCCGTACGGCACCGAGATTAAAATCACCTCGCCGAAGGCGGCGGCCTCTTTCGGCGTTCCGACGCGTGCCTTCGCCCCGATGCTCTTTGCCAACGGCTCGAGCTCCTCGGGATGGCGCGAGGATAAAAACACCTCGTGACCGGCTTTCGCCCACAGCTCGCCCAGTGTGCCGCCGATTTTGCCGGCGCCGATGATACCGATCTTGAGGCTCTTGCTCTCGGCCGTGCGAGCGTTAAATGGCAGACCGGCGATCGCGATACTTGCGGCGGTAGTGAGTAGAAACGTGCGCCGGCCCGGTCGTAGTGTCTCGTTCGTGCTCATCTAAGATCTCCTGGCGAAAACCGGTTTGTACCGTGTTGCTAATACGAGACAATAATGAAGGAAGCGCACAGTCGTGTCTATGACCGGGCACGGCGTACCGCGTGGCGCAGAAGGTCGTTATGACGGACCAAGAGATTGTTAGGGGAACGCTCCAGTAAATTGACGGTAAAGAAATAACATCCACCAGCGATACGGGTAACGGCGGTAATCCGGCATGCCCTGCGCCTCAATGGTAGGCTTGGGATTCTACATTCGGTGCAATACGCTGCGCTATTGCACCCTACGAGCTCTGGTCATAGCATTCACGATGTCCTCGCACTTTAATCCGCACGGCGGTAGCATTGGTTCCGAAACCACTTTCTAGGAGGTCATGCTATGAAGCGCTTTAATCTAATCTTGGCAAGCGCCGGATTCGCGGTCGGACTGTCCACCGCCGCTCTCACGGCCGATAACGACTGGGCTCCGGTTGCCGAGGCGCTTGGCCGATCCGGTGCACAGATGCCCGGCGGCGTGTACCGCGTCGGTCTTGGGCGGAGCGACCTAAAGGTCACGCTTGATGGGGTCGAGATCAAACCACCTCTTGCTTTGGGCTCCTATCTCGCATTCCAGAAAATGGGCGGCGAGGGAATGGTGATGGGCGATCTCGTGCTGACGCAAGAAGAGGTCAGCCCCGTGATGAAGAAACTCATCGATGGCGGCATAGCGATAACGGCGGTGCACAACCATTTGCTGCGCTCCTCACCCGCAACCATGTATATGCATTTCCTCGGCCGCGGCGACCCCGCCAAGCTCGCCGCCGTACTGCGCACCGCGCTTGCCGAAAGCAAGACCCCATTGGCGGCGCCGGCACCCGCCGGTTCTCCACCGCCGCTCGACCTGGACACCGCCGCAATCGATCAGACGCTTGGCGCCAAGGGTACAGTCAATGGCGGTGTCTATCAGTTCAACATCCCCCGGGCCGAAACCATAATGGAGGGCGGAATGCCGATTCCTGTCGCCATGGGTTCGGGCATTGTCATCAACTTCCAGCCGACTGGCGGCGGTAAGGCAGCGATCACCGGTGACTTCGTGCTCATCGCACGGGAGGTCAATCCCGTACTCAAGACGTTGCGCGACGGCGGGATCGAGGTGACGGCACTGCATAGTCATATGCTTGATGAGCAACCGCGGCTATTCTTCATGCATTTCTGGGCAAACGATGATGCCGGGAGGCTGGCCAGAAGCCTGAAGGCGGCCCTGAGCAAGATCGATCTCGCGAAAAGCTGAGCGGGATAGACCTAACGGCGGGGTCGGTGCGCTGACAAGGATCGCCGGTAAAGCGTGGGATGGAATCTGCTGACCTTGCAACCAGGACTCTACCAAAGCAACGAGTGGCAGTACGTAAGAGGACGGCTCAGCTCGCTGAGTTCTAACCTTCGACAATAGTCATTAGAACGTTGGGTGAACGTTCCGGTAGATTGACGGTAAAGAAGTAACATCCACCGGCGATACGATAACGGCGGTAATCCGGTATGCCCTAAGCCTCAATGGTAGGCCTAGGATTTTAACATTCGGTGCAATACGCTGCGCTATTGCACCCTACAAACCCCATGCTCCTCCGTAAGGCCATATTTTGTATCCAGAAAATGGGCATACCTTCAGGATGGAAAGTTATCGAAGCGCAATAAGCCAAACTGGTTAACGTGTGCGGCAATCTGTAACATAGAGCACACTCGATCGTTATCATCGAATTCAATGAGCAACCTGCTTTCACGCCGCGTCTTCATCTACCGAGCGCTCGCACTCGCGTTGCTGCCAAACATAGCGCTAACGCGTGAAATTGACGGCATCACCATGGATGAAAAAGCGGTGTTTGAAAATGGCGCCCAACTCCAACTGGTTGGAGCGGGTAAATTCCATTTCTTTTTTCTGTCTGTGTATATGTGTGGGCTCTATCTTCCACCGCGAGACACCTGGGGTAGCAGCCCTCTCAAAAACGATACATCGAGGCGTATTACCTTGGTCATGTTGCGTGAAAGTTCGGCAGGACAGTTCCTCTGGGGTCTAAACAAGGGGCTTGCCAATAACAGCTCGGCGTCGGAACTCCAATCGATTAGCGAACAACTCGACACGCTACGCGGCACCGTACGTAATATTCGGGTACTTGGTCGTGGCAGGCGTGTGGACATCGATTACACGCCTGAGACGGGCACACGTATCTTCGTTGACGGTCGTGTCGTGGGTAACGCGATCATGGGGAAAGCGCTGAACGACGCGCTATTAAGGGTTTGGATCGGTAAGCGTCCTCTTGACAACGGTCTTAAGGAGGCACTTCTTGGCTGATAGTGCAGCCCGCATAGGGTGCAATAGCGCAGCGTATTGCACCGAATGTTCACCCGCCACTCCCCTGCAACGCTACCCACGACATCCATTCCGCCCCAATCCACAGGATAAATACTCCGCGCAATGCTGGAAAGTAGAACAGGCCCGATCAGTCACGCGCGTCACCTAGCCATGTTTGACAGGATTATAGTGAATGTAGTCCACGAACGCATAGCTGCAAAAAGGTCGCACCTGCGTAACTGGGCGCACCGCTTGGCGCAGAAGGTCGATATGACGGACCAACAGGTCATTAGGTGAACGTTCCAGTAGATTGACGGTAAAAAAATAACATCCGTCGGCGATACGGTAACGGCGGTAATCCGGCATGTCCTACGCGTCAATTGTAGGCCTCGGATTTTACATTCGGTGCAATACGCTGCGCAATTGCACCCTACGAGCTCTGAGTGTATTTTGAAAACGGCTGACATGGTGCGCATCCGACTAACACTCGGGTGTGGCCTTTCGGGTAATGACGTCTTGAGCCTTGCCGGTCAACTCCGTAACGCTCGTTGTGATGAATTTTGTGCCGACATTGTTATGGCTATATCCATACTCGCAATCAGTGTCAATGTCATAACCGGCCGCAACGCGTATACCCGCATCTACTAGTCCACGCGTAAGTCCACCAACACCACAAAATAGATCGACCGCGGTAACTGCCGCACCACGATGCTTAGGATTCGTTCGATTCTTAACTTGATAACATATTCGGTTGTTATAGGTCCTTAAAATACAAATTGCCTTACCGGTCAAGGTGTCCTGCGCCGGAGTTTCAGTTTGGCGTATGCTCTTATAGCGGATACGCAGTGACGTTTGAAGGACTTTTCGAGGAACAGCAACAGTCCACCACCACATTCGTCTGCGGCCGCAAAAGATATAGCTTTCGCCGCGCCGCGCTTGCGCAGCTTACCCACCGCCTCCCGCGCCGCGCCCTCCACGGATAGGGCGCGCTTGGCGCAACATGCGCCCCACGCACCCCGGGGTTCCCCATAGTTAAGGGTCAGCGGTTTAGTCGTCGCTGTCTTGCTTCAGGATTCCGACGGCGAACCAGGCCAAGCCGGCTGCGTTGCGGATGAGGAGCATGGGGCTGGTGCAGTCAAACGGCGCCGGCGACAGCATGTCGTCGATTTTGAAGTCACCGTTGGGCGCGAGCGGGACGCCGGCAAGGTCCGTGTTGCGCTCGGTAAAGGGAGCCGCGGCTTCACAAATCAGCGTGGCAAACACGCTCTGTCCGGCCGCCCTCCCGGCGTTATTCCCGCCAGCTAAAACCAGCCCCTTTCCGTCGACTGTGATGTGCCCGTCCGTGCCCACCTTGGCATCCAGCTTGTGTATCACCCAGATCTGGCCGGCGGGCTGGACCCCGCGGACAATGTTCCGGTTCACGACCACGGCGGTCGCGGCCAACCCCACGCCGCTCGAGACCGGAATAACCCCGATGCCCCCCTTGAATCTAGCGAGCGTGTCCTCCGCCACCGCGGAGAGCGGATAGATGACTCCGAGGAACAACATGTAAGCCAATGCTTTCTTCACCATGGCAAATTCTCCTTTTCTGGATTAGTGGAAAGTAAAAGGCAAGCAGGGAAATAGGGAAATTAAGCGCCCCTTTTCGCCAACCATCAATCTATCGCTGAGCCCGCGCGTAGTCAATCGCACGAGTGTTTGGTGAAAATTGCGGTTTTGCGGAGAGTCTTCGGGCCATGCATCGGCCCGGGGTGGCTGATTTCGAGACAGTTTGGACGCTTGCGCGAGTGCGGGCCGAGCGGGAGGGTCGGCCCAGTTTCAGACCCGGTCAAGGTTTAAGGATCAAGCCATTTGGAATAGATCGAGTCGGCGCGCCATGCCGAAGACACGGTCGCCGATATGGAGATCGCGTTCTCCCGTCGAAACGCGTTCGACAACACCGGCGAAGTCTATACCCATGACAAAAGGATATTTTGAGGTGGCGGTCAGCTGTTCGAGGAGTTTGTAGTCGCGGATTGACCCCCGCATACCTCACGCGGATGAGGAACGCGCCATCCGCGGCGGGGATCGGTAGGTCGTAAACCCCGCCGGAGCTTTGCCGAAGTCATGGACAGCGAAGGCGCGCATGTCTCGCTCCTTACACCGTTCCTCCCGAAAGCGGGCACAGGGCCCGCGACCTAGCTACTTATTAGACGACGATAACCGCTTGTAGGCTCCCCTCGTCACGATCACGAGCAGATCGCTGATGCGCCCGCCAGCCTTCAATGCTGCCTCGGTTTGCTCGTGAACCTTCAAAGTCCGTTCGATATCGTCGGTCTCCAAGTCAAATAGCGCGATAAACTTTGCCTGCCCTTGTTTAGGTTTGTAAGCTTCATATCGCGCAGCACGAATGAAATCCTTCTCCTTCAGAATATCGGGAACGTGTGTATTGGTGTACCAGTCGTTGAATCCCGCCTCACGCTTTGGATCAGAACAATTGCTCTCAACTTTGTAAATCCAATTTGCCATCGCACTTCTCCTTTCCATCAACGAACGTTCATCTGTCGTCTCGTTCCGAGTTAAGGCAGCTCTCATACAAATTTGTCGCCGACGGCGCGGCCGATGCCGCGCGAGGCGCCCGTGATCAGCGCCACCTTGTTCTCAAGGCCAGACATGATCTGTCTCCTCTGCTACCGCAACGCGAGCGCCACGGCGGCCAGCGCGGCCGGAATTGACCAGGCCCAGTCTCCCAGCAAGGAGATGGCGCCGGCGGCCACGACGCAGCCCACGAGAAAGCCGACGAGGAGACGCAGGGATTTTTTCAACCGCCCCGCGTCGACCGGCATCAACGGACGGCTTGGCGACAAAACGTCCATCAGCGACAGAACGGTGTTGGTCAAGTTGCCGGTCATCACGGCCGTTGAAATCGCGCCCGGTATAGCCAAGCGAAAGAGAGCGTACTGACATGCGATTGCGGAGACGGCGATCGTGACGGCGATTTCGGCCATCAATCCGTGCGGACTGGCGGAGGGTTTGGTGATTACGCTGAAAATCAACAGCCCCGCGAGCAGCAGAAACTGAATCAGGAGAAGTAGCCGTGCCAGGCCCGCACCGCGCCGGCCCGACGCTCGGGCGAGCAGCCACACGGCTGCGAGAGCGAGGATGAAGACAGGAATTGACAGGGCCTGAGCCAAGCTCAGCGGGTCGCCACGGACGGCCGCAGCCGCGACCACCACGAGATTGCCGGTAATGTGGGCGGTGAAGACATTGCCGAGCATAAAGAAGCCGCTGAGGTCGACCATCCCCGCGATGACGCTAAGCAGAAGCGGAAGTCGCTCCTCCAATCGCGACAGCGCCATTGCGTCATTCGATAGGTAGGGCCGGGGACGGATCGCGTCGGAATTTGTGGTGAGCGTCGGCATCTTCCTTCACTCCTATGATTTTGCCTGCGTCGATCTCTCGCCAAAGTAATCGATGGCTATCTTCGGAACGATGAGGCCGAAGCTCATAGCTAAAACGATAAGCATTGCCGTCATGCCGTCGGAAATGGTCGCGTTTATCAGCTGCAACGTCGTCTGCGAACCGCCGGCAATTTGTACAAGGCCGCTAGCCATCCTGAAAAGAAAGACACCCGGCATAATCGAAACCACGGAGGCGAAGCCGATGGCCGCGAACGGCATGTGCCAACGGTGCGCGACCGGCGTGAGGATCAGCCCTGCGAAAAGACAAGCGACAAAGGCGCCGGTCGCGTTGCTGGCACCGAGCACTGTGAGTGCGGCCCACCGTAGAGCGTGGGCGAGCATGCCGACCGCGACCGGCCAAGTCAGCATGTTCAGTGGCGTGGAGAAGAAGACGCTGTAGGAGGCGACGGCGACGCCGGCGGCGATCACGTCTTGCCACAAAGGGACGGCTCTGCCGGCCTCATCCACCGGCAACGAAACGCCGAGAAGCCCGAGGCCAAGCAGCAATCCCGTAGAGATCGCCGCAATGATGAGCCCCGCATAGATCAAGCGAGCGGCGCCAAGATGGATCCGGCCATTGATGAGATCCAGCGCGCCATTGAGCACATGCGGCCCCGGGACCAGGACCATGCACGGGCAGACCGCAACAAGGCGCAGTGACGAGCTCAGCTGGTAGCGCTCCGCCAGAGCACCGATAACTCCAGCGACGAGCGCCGCGCAAAATGGTTGCAAGTAGACGTTTTCGGTGTACCTCGCCAGGCTGCGGCGCAGAAGCGCACCGGCCGCTGCACTCACGAATATGAGAGCCGCCGCGGGCAGATGCTGAATGCCGAAGAGAACTGCCAACGCCACTGCACCCGCCGCCGCCGCGAGCGTGAACAGCCATGTCGGCGCCGGTGGCGCCCGTGAGATTGCGCCAATGGCCTCCACCGCGGCGTCTGCCGCAAGCCGACCGGCGTCGAGCTCCTCGGTTGCCCTCATCGTGGAGGCCACGCGACCCATGTTCACACCGGTGGGATCGGCCGCCACCAGGGAAATCAGCCTGCCGTCCTTGTCCTCGGCCTGAAGTTGAAGCTCTCCCCAGCGCGGTATGATCTTGGCGCGCAGCCCGAACGTGTGGCCGAGGTGCTCGACCGCGGCCAGAGCGTCGTCTGTGGCTTGGCCATTGACGTAAAGGACTCGGGCAAAGGTGAGGACAAGGTTGGAACGCTCCTCCAGCGTCATTAATGTGGGCCTGTGGTCGCTGCGGCCGCCGCCACGTAGGGCTTCACCATTTTTCTCGGATCGACGACGCGATCGAATTCGACCTCGGTGACAAAGCCCAATTGCAACGCCGCTGCCTTCAGCGTGAGATCGTTGTCCATGGCGTGATGGGCGATTTTTGATGCCTTGTCGTAGCCGATGACAGGCGCAAGCGCCGTCACCAGCATCAGCGAGCGCTCGACATATTCGTTGATCTTCTTCAGATTGGGCTTCGTTCCCTCGACCAAAAACTTGCGGAAGTTCAAGCAGCCATCGGCCGTGATCGTTATGGAATGGGTAATGTTGAAGATCATCAGCGGCTTGTAGACATTCATCTCGAGGTAGCCACCGGCGCCGCCAAAGCCCACCGCGACGTCATTGGCCATCACCTGCGCAGCGATCATCGTCAGCGCTTCGCACTGAGTTGGATTGACCTTGCCGGGCATGATCGAGGAGCCCGGCTCGTTCTCCGGGATCGCCAATTCGGCAAACCCGGCGCGAGGCCCGCATGACATCAGGCGAATGTCATTTCCAATCTTGTACAGCGACACCGCCAGGGTGCGAAGCGTCCCGGAGAGTTGGACCAGCGCGTCATGGGCGCCCTGCACCGTGAATTTGTTGGGCGCGGTGACGAAGGGCAGGGCAGTGAGTCTGGCGATCTCGGCAGCCGCCGCTTCGGCAAAGCCGGGTGCCGAGTTGATGCCAGTTCCCACAGCCGTACCACCCAGTGCCAAGCGGTATACCCCTTGCAGGGCTGATTCGAGCCGTTCCAGATCGTCTGCCAACATCCCGGCATAGCCGGACCATTCCTGGCCTAGCGTCAGCGGGGTGGCGTCCTGCATGTGAGTCCGCCCAATCTTGACGATATCACCCCACGCTTGTGCTTTCGCGCTGATTGCATCGCGCAAGCCGGCTACCGCGGGAATCAGGCGCTGCTTCACATTGACGGCTGACGCGATATACATGGCCGACGGAAATGAGTCGTTCGACGACTGAGCCATGTTGACGTGATCGTTGGGGTGAACCGGCGCCTTGCTCCCGAGTGGCGTACCCGCGAGCTGGCAGCAACGGTTGGAGATCACTTCGTTGACGTTCATGTTGAACTGAGTGCCGCTACCCGTCATCCAAACATGCAGGGGAAACATGTCGTGGTGCCGGCCGGCGAGGATTTCGTCGCAAGTCTGAACGATCAATTTATAACGCTGATCGTCGAGCCGCTTGCCTGCGCGGTTCGCAGCGGCGGCGGCTTTCTTCAAGGTGGCGTAGGCGGTGATCATTTCGCGGGGAATTAAATCCCTGCCAATGCTGAAGTGCTCTAGCGAGCGTTGTGTTTGAGCGCCCCACAGCTTGTCCACAGGGACTTCAACCACTCCGAGGCTGTCGCTCTCTTTCCTCATGTCGGCCATGTGATCTCTCCTAGGCTCAATACGTGAATTGCTGAAAGGTCGAGTTAATCAGCTCAGCACCAGTCGATCATGAGCTTCGCCTCCGCCGCGGATCGAGAATGTCGGCTCACCCCTTGATGAACCCGAGCAGTTCCTCGTTGACCCGGTCCTTCAGCGTCGTGCACATGCCGTGCGGTGCGCCCTTATAGACCTTGAGGACAGCGCCCTTGACGAGCTTGGACGAGAGCAACGCGGAGTCGGCAATGGGCACGATCTGGTCGTCGTCGCCGTGAAGGATGAGCGTCGGCACGTCGAATTTCTTGAGATCCCCGGTGAGATCGGTCTCGGAAAACGCCTTGATGCAAAAGTACGACGCAGGGAAGCCGGCCATCATGCCCTGGAGCCAGAATGATTCGCGCACGCCTTCCGAGATCTTGGCGCCCGGCCTGTTGTAGCCGTAGAACGGCAGGCTGAGATCCTTCCAGAACTGCGAGCGGTCGGCTTGGACCGCGGCGCGGAGCTGGTCGAACGCTTCGATCGGCGTGCCGCCGGGATTCGCCGGCGTCTTCAGCATCAGCGGCGGGACGGCGCCGATCAGCACCGCCTTGGCCACGCGCTTGGTGCCGTGGCGGCCGATATAGCGGGCGACTTCGCCTCCGCCCGTTGAGTGGCCGACATGGATCGCGTTCTTCAGGTCCAGCTTCTCGACGAGCGTGGCGAGGTCATCCGCGTAGGTGTCCATATCGTTGCCGTTCCAGGGCTGGCTCGAGCGGCCGTGACCGCGGCGGTCATGCGCGATGCAGCGATAGCCGTGGGAGGCCAGATAGAACATCTGGTCCTCAAAGGCGTCCGCGCTCAGCGGCCAGCCGTGGCTGAAGACGACGGGCTGTCCCGTGCCCCAGTCATTGTAATAAATCTTGGTGCCGTCCTTGGTCGTGATCGTGCTCATATTATGATCTCCTTGGGTCCGGTTGGAAGAAGTAGAGGCGTTCGCCTGCTTGGCCGTCGCAACCATCGTCACCGCCGGCAGACTTGCGACAGCGGCGATGCCGATGCTGCCGATCAAGAACTTGCGGCGGGATGTGGAAGTATCGAGAATAGTGCTGACGCCGATTTTCATTTTTGCTCCATTAGGCGTCTTCTTCAACGAAGGCGGCCCTTCGAGCCCCGCGGCTCTCCTGGTAGCCGCGATGCAAAGGCGGATGATGAACCTGCGACGAAGCCTTAGACATACGACCTAAGTGCCAGGGCCGTCCTCGTCCCCCCAGGAGTTGTCTTTGCCCGCCCCCAATCAATCGCACGAGTGTTTGGTGAAAATTGCGGTTTCGCGGGGAGTCTTCGGGCCGTGCATCGGCCCGGGGTGGTTAATTTTGAGACAGTTTGGACGCTCGCGCGAGTGCGGGCCCAGCGGGAGGGTCGGCCTTAGTTGGCTAAAGCGGTAAAATCTTCCACGCGCACGATTTTGATGGCGTTGGTGCCGCCCGGTTTAGCGAGCGGCTCGCCGATGGTCAATATCGCCAGGTCGCCGTTGTGCACCGCGCCGCGCCGGCGCAGCTCACCGACCGCCTCCCGCATAACTTGTGCCGGATCGTTCGACTCGAAGTCGAATTTAACCGGTTGAACTCCGCGGTAAAGAGTGACCTTTCTGCAGGTTTCCACGTGCCGCGTTAACGCATAGATAGGCACCGCCGAGGTCATACGCGATATCCATAACGCCGTCGATCCGGATTCGGTCAAGGCGGCGATGGCCTTGACCGGCAGATGGTTGGCGATATGGATCACCGCCATCGCGATCGCCTCATCGACGCGCTCAAAATGGGTGTCTATGCGCTGGCGGGAATAAATGGTCTCTTCATGCTTTTCCGCTTCCCGGCATACCCGGTCCATCGCCGCCACCGCCGCCACCGGATGTTTGCCGCTGGCGGTCTCCGCGGACAGCATGACCGCGTCGGTGCCGTCCAACACGGCGTTGGCGACGTCGGATACCTCGGCGCGCGTAGGGACAGTGTTTTCAATCATCGATTCCATCATCTGGGTCGCGGTAATGACCACGCGATTCATGCGGCGCGCCAATTTAATAATGCGCTTTTGCACCGGCGGCAGCGCGGCATCGCCGATTTCCACGCCCAAGTCGCCGCGCGCAATCATGATTACATCGGACGCGGCGATAATTTCCTCGATGGCGGTTATTGCCTCGGCGCGCTCTATTTTTGCCACAATACCGCCTTTGCCGCCGGCGGCGCGCAGCAAGGTACGCGCCTCTTCAATATCCTTGGCGTTGCGCGGAAAAGAAACTCCGAGGTAATCGGCGTTGATCGCCGCCGCCGCTTTAATATCTTCGCGATCTTTATCGGTAAGCGCGCGCGCCGTCAGCCCGCCGCCTTGGCGATTGACGCCCTTATTATCGGAAAGCTCGCCGCCGACCACCACGCGGCAAATGACTTCGCCGCCCGCGACCTGGTCCACCCATAATACAATACGTCCATCATTCAGTAATAAGGTGGTCCCGCGGCTGACATCCTGAGGCAGGGATTTATAGGTAATACCCACCCGCTCGTCATTGCCCCGATCGAGCGGCCAATTGATATCGAGCACAAATTTCTGGCCTTCCTCCAGGATAACTTTCTGTTTGATGAATTTTCCAATGCGTATTTTGGGGCCTTGCAGATCCACCAGCACACCGACCTGGCGCCCATGCGCTTGCGCGCGCTCGCGCGCAAGTTCCGCACGGCGAAAGTGGACTTCCGCAACGCCATGGGAAAAATTAAGACGCACTACGTCCACACCGGCTTCAATAAGCTTATCCAAAACCGCCGGGTCATCGGTGGCCGGCCCCAGCGTCGCGACTATTTTTGTGCGTCTAAACAACTATATCACTCCCGAATTAATGTGCCGTTGGAAATAGGCTGAAGTCAAAGCGGATTCTTGCCTGCAGCGCGCTCCTCGAGAATAGCGATGGTAGGCAGTTTCCTGCCTTCCAAAAATTCCAAAAAGGCGCCGCCGCCGGTGGAGATATAAGAAATTTTATCCGCGACATGATATTTCGCCACCGCCGCTAAGGTATCACCGCCGCCGGCAATAGAATAGGCCGGACTCGCCGCTATCGCTTCCGCTAATATCTTGGTGCCGGCGCCGAATTGGTCAAATTCGAACACCCCGACCGGGCCGTTCCATAAGATGGTGCCGGCGCTCTTTACGATGGCGGCGAACGTTTTCGCGGTTTCCGGGCCGACATCGAGAATCATGTCATCGTCGGCGACTTCTTCGATCTTCTTCAACGTCGCGCGCGCGCGTTCGGAAAATTCCGTCGCGCATACCACATCGCTCGGCAGCGGGATATTGCCGCCACGCGCTCTAGCTGCGGTCATCAGCCGCTTGGCCTCGTCGACCAAATCGGCTTCAAATAAAGACTTACCTATATTGTAGCCCGCGGCAGCGATGAAGGTATTGGCGATACCGCCGCCGACTATTAACTGATCTACGATGTTGGACAACGATTCCAGCACCGTGAGCTTGGTGGAAACCTTGGCGCCGCCGACTATCGCCACCAGCGGGCGCTTAGGCTTATTGAACGCCTTCTGTAAAACCTCAAGTTCCGTGACCAGCAACGGACCGGCACAGGCGATCGGCGCGTATTTCGCAACACCATGGGTTGAGGCCTGCGCCCGATGCACGCTGCCAAAAGCGTCCATCACAAATACATCGCATAGCGCCGCCATTTTTTTCGCCAACCCATCATCGTCCTTGGTTTCACCTTTATTGAAGCGCACGTTTTCCAGCATCACTACCTCGCCGGTTTTGACATCCACACCATTAAGCCAATCTTTGATCAAGACAACTTTTTTATTAAGCAAACGAGATAAATGCTCGGCGATCGGCTTGAGTGAATATTTTTCATCGAAAACACCTTGCTGCGGACGCCCAAGGTGCGACATCAACATCACTCTAGCGCCGGCGTTCATCGCAAACTGCACGGTGGCAAGGCTTGCGCGCATGCGCGCGTCATCGCTTACCTTACCGTCTTTCAACGGCACGTTGAAGTCTTCGCGAATTAATACGCGTTTTCCGCGCAAATCGAGATCGGTCATTTTAATTATCGGCATATTGCACCTGAAACTAACTGCCTCACTGCGGAGATAATTTTTACTTCCGGATTTCCTTGCCGGATTTCTCCTGCGGCCGCTCTCGCTATTTGGCTTGCATTAACGCAACGGTGGTATCGAGCATGCGGTTGGAGAAACCCCATTCATTGTCATACCAAGCAAGCACCTTCACCAAAGTGCCCTGCATAACTTTGGTTAATGAGGCTTCATAGGTCGAAGACGCCGGATCGTGATTGAAATCCATCGACACCAGCGGTTTATCGTTATAATTGAGTATGCCTTTCAGTTCGCCGGACGATGCTTGTTTCATGATGGCGTGGATTTCTTCCTTCGTGGTCTCGCGCGCGGCGACAAAGCTTAAATCGACCAGTGACACATTGATGGTCGGCACGCGCACCGCGAATCCATCCAATTTGCCGTTCAATTCCGGCAATACCAGCCCGACCGCCGCGGCGGCGCCGGTCTTAGTCGGAATCATGGACATGGTAGCGGAACGCGCGCGCCGCAGGTCGCTGTGGTAGACGTCGATCAGCACTTGATCATTGGTGTAAGAATGCACCGTCGTCATCAAGCCGTGCTTGACGCCGATTTGTTCATGCAAAGGCTTGACCAGGGGCGCCAGACAATTGGTCGTGCATGAGGCGTTGGAAATAACCGTATCCGTACTCTTTAACACCTTGTGGTTGACCCCATAAACGATGGTGGCATCGACATCCTTGCCGCCGGGGGCGGAGATAATCACTTTCTTGGCGCCGGCTTTCACATGCGCCGAGGCCTTGGCCTTATCGGTAAAAAGACCGGTGCACTCCTGCACCACATCCACTCCCAGTTGCTTCCACGGCAATTGCGCCGGGTCGCGACTGGAGAGCACGCGGATCTTATCGCCGTTGACGATCAGAAAATCCCCTTCGACTGAAACCGAGCCGGGGAATTTCCCATGTACGGTGTCGTATTGCGTTAGATACGCATTGGTCTCGGCGTTGCCTAAATCGTTGATCGCAACCACCTGGATCTCTTTGTTACGTTTGGCTTCGTACAGGGCGCGCACTATATTGCGGCCGATCCGGCCATAGCCGTTAATTGCAATTCTGATAGCCATTCCGCTCTCCAAAATAAATGAGAAAATAAATCCTGCACTAACAGGTTGCTGAAAAAGTCCATCCATGGCCTTTTCCAGCACGAAAAGTAAAAAGTGGCCGCTCCTGCGCGTCCCTGCGCTCGCGGCATTCGTGCATCCTGCACAGCACGATTTTTACTTTTCTTCATTTTTCAATCACTTAAATGTGATTGAAAAATGGCGATACATCCCTATATCGCACCGCAGGTTGCTGAAAAACAGTGTTTTTCAGCAACCTGCTAAAAATCTACAAAATTGCTTCCACCGTTTTGACGATGTTCTCGTCAGTAAACCCGAAGTGCTTAAACACCGCCGCAGCTGGGGCAGACTCGCCAAAAGTGTCGATGCCGACCACCTTGCCGTTTAAGCCGACATACTTGCGCCAAAAGTCCGTTACCCCGGCTTCGACCGCCACGCGTTTGGTTACCGCAGCCGGAAGCACCGATTCACGATAGGCAGGGTCCTGCGCGTCAAACACGCGCGTATTCGGCATCGATACCACCCGCACCTGTTTACCCTTACCCGCCAGCAGTTTTTGCGCCTGCATGGCGATGCCGACTTCCGAACCGGTGGCGATGATAATCGCTTGCGGGTCGACCGGGGTCCCGCTCAATACGTAGCCGCCACGCGCAATAGCGGCGATTTGTGCCGCATTACGCGTTTGATGCGCGAGGTTCTGCCGGGAAAACACCAGACAACTGGGACCATCCGTGCGTTCAATCGCCGCCTTCCACGCCGCCGCCGATTCCACCGCGTCGCACGGCCGCCACACGGACACATTCGGGATCAAACGCAAACTCGCCAAATGCTCTATCGATTGATGCGTAGGGCCGTCTTCACCGAGGCCGATGGAATCGTGAGTATAAACGAACAGTACCCGCTGTTTCATCAGCGCGGCCATGCGCACGGCATTGCGCGCATAGTCCGAAAACGTCAGGAAAGTACCGCCGTAAGGGATAAATCCGCCGTGGCGGGCGATGCCGGTCATCATCGCCGACATGCCGAATTCGCGCACCCCGTAATAAATATAATTGCCGCCCGGATTATCCTTAGATAAAGATAAGCCTTTGCTGCCGGACCAAGATGTGAGATTGGAACCGGTTAAATCGGCGGAACCCCCGAGCAGCTCCGGCAGCTTCGGCCCAAAACCATTTAACGTATTCTGCGACGCTTTGCGTGAGGCGATGGTCTCGGCCTTGGCGTTGACTTGCGCGATAAAACTCTGTGCGTAGGGCTCCCAGTCGTTGGGTAATTTCCCGCTGGTACGGCGCTCGAACTCGGCCGCCGCGTCCGGGTATTTCGACTTGTATTCGGCGAACTTCTTATTCCAGGCCTGCTCCGCCTGCGCGCCTTTGGCGTTTGCATCCCATCTGTCATAAATCTCCGGCGGGATCACAAACGGCGGGTACCGCCAACCCAGCTTTTCCCGCACCAAGGCGCATTCTTTTTCGCCCAGTGCGGCGCCGTGCGCCTCTTCCGTGCCTTGTTTATTGGGCGCGCCCCAGCCGATGATCGTCTGGCAGCAGATCAGCGACGGCTGGTCGCTGATCTTGCGCGCCGTTTCAATCGCCCGCTTCACGGCTTCCGCATTATGCCCATCGACGCGCGGGATCACATGCCAGCCATACGCCTCAAAGCGCTTTGGTGTGTCGTCGGTAAACCAGCCCTTTACTGCGCCATCAATGGAAATGCCGTTGTCATCATAAAAGGCGATGAGTTTGCCGAGACCGAGCGTGCCGGCGAGTGAACAGGCTTCATGCGAAATGCCTTCCATCAGGCAGCCGTCGCCGAGGAATACGTAAGTGTAATGATGCACTATGTCGAAGCCCGGCTTATTAAATTGCGCCGCCAACGCCCGTTCGGCGATCGCCATACCGACGCCATTGGCAATCCCCTGGCCGAGCGGGCCGGTCGTCACCTCCACGCCCGGGGTGTGGCCGTATTCCGGATGGCCCGGGGTCATGGAGTGCAATTGACGAAATTGTTTGATTTGCTCCATCGGCAGGGCATAGCCGGTTAAATGCAGCAGGCTGTAATGCAGCATCGCGCCGTGCCCATTCGAGAGCATAAAGCGGTCCCGGTCAAACCAGCGCGGGTTAGCCGGGTTATGCTTCAGGTAATCATTCCACAATACCTCGGCGATATCGGCCATGCCCATGGGCATGCCGGGATGCCCGGAGTTGGCCTTTTGCACCGCATCCATGCTAAGCACACGGATGGCATTGGCCAGATCGCGCCGGCTCGGCGTTATCGGGCCCGCGCTTGGTTTCCCGTTATCGGGCTTTACTGACATATTGGGTCCTCAATACAAAAATAATTCAGACGCCGTTGCTACAGGCCGCTGAAAAACAAGTTTTTCATCACCCCCACCAATAGATTGTTGAAAAAGCCCATCCGTGGCCTTTTTCAACACGCAAAGCAAAAAACGTGGTTTTTGCTTTGCT
>DATGVQ010000010.1:0-5430 GCA_035300145.1 Acidiferrobacterales bacterium
AAATCGCGCCGCGCGCGGTGTCGGCAACGAACATATCGCCTTGGCGGTTAAACGCGATTCCATTGGCCACCAGCGGCTGGGAACCGGCGGTATTCGCGGCATTGCGGCTGATCGGCGTCACCGTGATGGTCCCCGGCGGCAACGTACGGACATCGCGCCCTACCCCACCGACACCCGCGACCAAATTGACTTCATTCGCCAGCGGCTGCACGCGAAAGACTTCGACGACTGCGCCAGTGGGAGAGATTCTCCACACCCGGCCCACGCCCGTGGTGCCGTCGCCGGTCCAGAGGTTACCGTCGCGGTCGAAGGCGACACCGTTGGTGCCGGGCACGCCTGAGGCAAATACCGACGCCGTCGGAGGACTACCCGCATTGGGCGTAAAGGTATAAATCTTGTCGGCCTCGGATACGAATAAATCTCCCGCATCATTAAACGCTAGGCCGGACGGGCTGCATTGACTGGTAGCGCCAGGGGCGGGAATAAAACCGACGATGACAAGTGCGGGGCTCGCCGCGTTAATGCGCCAGACGGGACAGGGCACGCCGTTCCCGGGGGTGCGACCGGTGGTATAAAAGTTGCCGCTGTGATCGCCGGTCAATCCCTCGATTACCAGAGGCGTAGTAATGCGGGTCGAAAACGTCGCGTCTCGGGGAATGGCGTGGCCATCATCTGCCTTAGCAGGAAGCCAAACCATCAGGGAGAAACCTAACAAACTTATGATTAATTTTATTAATTTTGTCAGCATGATGCACCTCGCAAAGTTACTTTCGCAGTTCATTATCATGCGCGGCGTACTACCTAAAATCAACGGCCAAACCTTTTTTGTGTCTCGTGCGCAATGAGTACCGGGGAAATAATTTAATAATTCAATTACTAAATGTGGTTATTTACCAGGTTACTTGAATAACATGTCGATCCTATCCTGATATTCCAACGCGTGTTCAAAGTTCCTAGTGGAGCGAGGTAGTAATTGCGGTAACCCCTTAATCATCGGCTTGCAGGAAACTATTGATAAATGCAAAAGTAATGTCCTATCTCGCATATCGTCACGTAGGATGGGTCAAGCGGAGCGGACCCATCAAATCTATGATTTTGTTGGGTTCGCCGCTTACGCGGCTTAACCCAACCTACATTGATCATTGTTAAAGATCGGACATTACTTATACACGGATCAATAGCTTCGGTCCCTCCGCTGTTCTTGCCTGCGCCGGTCGGTGGCGCCATACTTAAACCATGAATCTTACAGACAAGCGACCTGAACTCAATGAGTTGGTTCAAGCCATCGATGCGTGGTTGCCGCAAACGCAGTGCACGCAATGCGGGTATGTCGGCTGCCGCCCTTATGCCGAAGCGATTACGCGCGGCGAGGCGGATGTCAATCAATGCCCGCCAGGCGGCGAGGTGACAGTCAACGCTTTGGCCAAGCTGCTTAATGTAGAAGCAAGGCCGCTCAATCCAAAACATGGTGTACATAAACCGCGCGCGGTGGCCTGGATCGAGGAGGAGCTGTGCATTGGCTGCACCCTCTGCATCCAGGCCTGTCCGGTGGATGCGATTCTTGGTGCGCCCAAACAGATGCATACCGTGCTAACCCAAGAATGCACCGGCTGCGAACTTTGCCTGGCGCCGTGCCCGGTGGATTGCATTCACATGCTGGCGGTTGCGGTTAAAAGCCCTGGACCCTGGCCGGATTATTCCCGCGCCGAAGCGGACCGTGCGCGCCAGCGCACCCAAGCGCGGATGGACCGCTTACCAGGCAAAAAAGCGGCGGCGCGCAATATCGAAAATCCGCGCCGTCCGGCCGTCGCGCGGGATAATTTGCCGAGTAAAGAGAGTGCCGCGAGAAAGGCGGAAATCCGCGCCGCCGTGGAGCGCGTCAAGGCAAGACGGCGGCAAAAATGACTAAATTGAACCTCCTGTTTCTTAGCAGCTAAGCCAGCCACCTTAGCCGGGTTTTTAGGTATGATGGCGCTATGAAACCCACTAAACGCCAGGCTATCTTTGAACGCTTAAAAGCCGCTAACCCCCATCCCACTACCGAGCTCCACTACTCGACGCCGTTTGAATTGCTGATCGCCGTCATACTATCGGCCCAGGCTACGGATCGGGGGGTCAACAAAGCTCTTGCCCAACTATTCCCGGTTGCGCGCACGCCGCGAGCGATATTGGATTTAGGCCTGGAAGGGCTTAAGTTCTATATTAAGTCTATCGGCCTGTACAACACCAAGGCAGCCAATATTATGAAGACCTGTCAAATTTTAGTGGAAAAACATGGCAGCGGGGTGCCGCGCACGCGTGCGGAGCTGGAAGCGCTGCCGGGCGTTGGCCGCAAGACCGCGAATGTTATTCTAAACACCGCCTTTGGCGAGGCGACCATCGCGGTCGATACTCATATCTTCCGGGTAGCCAACCGTACCGGCCTGGCGCGTGGCAAGGCGGTTTTGGAGGTGGAAAAGAAACTGCTCAAATTTGTACCGGTCGAATACCAAAAAGATGCGCATCATTGGCTGATCCTGCACGGACGTTATACCTGTGTTGCGGGTAAGCCCCATTGTGATCGTTGTTTGATCTATGATTTATGCGAGTACCCGGATAAATTAAGGTATGCCTCGTAAGAAAAGTGTTGCTACTGGCCTAAGCCACGGTCCGCGCGCCCAACCGGAGCACGCCGCCGAAGCGGTTAAAAACGGATTGAAGCGTGCGGGACTGAAAACCGCCAACAGCGTGCTGCTGTTCCTGACGCCCGATTATGCGCGCAACCCGGAAGCCGCACTGCGCGCCGCGGCACGCGCCGCCGGCTGCACCCAAGTCATCGGCTGCACCGGCGCGGGGCTGCTCACCGAGGAAGAATGGTTGTTGGACAGTCCGGGCGCCGCCGCCATGGTATTCGGCGGGAATTTGCGCCTCCTCCCGCCCGGCAAACCTTCCTATGAACAAACCCTGCTGAGCTTATGCACACCCGCGGGTTTATCCGCCGATTGGCTGGACATCCCGGCGCCGCGCCTCGGCGCAGTCTCCGGTGATTTGGGCGGACATGGTCCTTTTAAAGTCTGGTCCGGCAGCCGCGTGGCGGACAGCGGACACGCCGAGGCGGTTATCGATGGGGCGCGCAGCGCCATCCAGGCTTCCCAAGGGGTGCGTGCATTGACTTCGCCGATTGAGGTCGCCGAGGTCGAAGGCTATGACATCTTGCGCCTCGGCAATTATCCGGCGCTGAATGTGTTAGTAAAATCACTGCCGCTTGGTGTGCGCGAGATGGAGCACATCCCCTTGCATCTGATAATGGGCGGCGTAACGTTCGGTGACCCGACTACCGCTATCCGTGAAGGCCGCTATCGTTTAAACCATATCGTCGCCGCCAATCTAAATGATAAATCGATCACCTTGTCACACCCCATGAATCGCGGCGAGCGTTTGTTCTGGGCGATGCGCGATACGTTAGCCGCAGAACGCGATATGCGCCTGACCATTGAACAAAGCCATAAAAAACTCGGGCTTGACCCGGATTTCGCACTGCTGTTTCCGTGCATGGGGCGCGGGCCCAATTTTTACGGCAACAAAGACCGCGACCTGGAGTTACTGCAAGCGCGCTTCCCCGGCCTACCCATCATTGGTATGTACGGCAATGGCGAGATCGGGCCGCTGGACGAGGGTAATTATCTGTATCAGTATTCCGCGGTGCTCGGCCTGTTTAAAGCGCACGCCCGTTAGGTAATGTTCACCCCAGACCGCCAACAAGTCCGCAGCCTATTTTTTCGCACCTGGCAGAATTACCGCATCGGCCTGCCGCTCGAGGGGATAGAAAAAATCATCCTCGATGTTGCCCTGCGTCATCCAGAATACCATACGCTGCTGGAAAATCCGGGACGTTATGAAGACAGTGATTATTCTCCGGAAATGGGAATCACCAACCCCTTTCTGCATATGGGCATGCACATCGCCATCGAAGAACAACTGTCGATCGACCAACCTGTCGGCATCCGTTCTCACTATCAACGCATTCTCAAACAAACCGTGGACAAACATGCGGCGCAGCACTTGATCATGGAGTGTCTGGGGGAGATGTTGTGGCAGGCGCAGCGCAGCCATAGCGCGCCCGATGAAGCGGTTTATTTTGCCTGTCTGGAAACAATCGGTTCCTAAAAACATGTGGATTGCGCAAACGCAACGGCAAGCAGTGTGACGGCGATTCAAAGGGTTTAACTATGCAATGCGCGCAGCGCGTTTTTCGGGTCCGCCGCAACGATGCGTAGTAAAGCGCGCGCCGGCCCCATCGGGTGACGTCTACCTTGTTCCCAGTTCTCCAGCGTGCGCTTGCTGACACCAATCAACAAGGCAAAGCGGGTTTGCGAGAGCCCCGTCTGCTCGCGGATCGTTTTGACTTCCAGCTTGGGGAAGCGGAACCGGCGTGAGGGCTTTTTCTTGCCCTTGGCGATCTGATCCATCTCTTTGACGCTGGCCATCAGTTCTTTAAACATTTCATCATTCATTGGACCACCTCTCTACAATCTTCTTGAGCGCCGCAAGCTGTACCGGGGTCAGGTTCTCCTGCTTGCCCTTGGGATAGACATACAGCATACGAAGCTGATCATCGGCCACGACCCAGTAGTAGATCACACGAACCCCGCCACTTTTACCACGCCCGGCAAGTTTCCAACGCACCTTGCGCAGCCCGCCGCTCCCACGGATGAGATCGCCACGATCCGGGCGAGTAATCAGGGCCTCTTGCAGTCTCGATACTCATCATCCGTCATCAGTTCCTGAATTAGGCGGGTAAAGATCGTGGTTTCGATAATGACCATTATTTCAATGATACGCCATTGGCGTATTTTGTCCAGACCGATCTCAGCGAAGTCGGACTTAAGGACCACCTCTATTGGGGAATATTACTGCTGGTGCCGCTGCTGCATGGTCTGGGCAAACTTTCCCTCGACCATTTCATTCGCCGGAAATACCTGGGCAGCTAAGAACAGGCTTTAGGTCGGCCGCCGCGACCCCATCTGGATCAATTCGATTCGGTAACCGTCGGGATCTTCAACGAATGCAATCACGGTAGTGCCGTGCTTCATGGGCCCGGCTTCGCGCACGACCCTGCCGCCACGCTGCTTAATTTCGGCGCAGGCCGCGTAGACATCATCGACTTCCAACGCGATATGACCAAAACCGGTGCCAAGCTCGTAGCGATCCACGCCGTAGTTGTAAGTCAGCTCAATCACCGCTTGCTCGGACTCGGGGCCGTAACCGACAAACGCCAGGGTAAACTTGCCGTCTGGATAATCGTGCCGACGCAGAAGCTTCATGCCCAACACTTCGGTATAAAACCGGATCGAGCGCGGTAAGTCCCCGACCCGAATCATGGTATGGAGCAGTCGCATAAAACCTCCTTGATTGAGGAACCCAGCTTAACGAGGCTAACCTTGCCTGTAA
>DATGVQ010000011.1:0-10382 GCA_035300145.1 Acidiferrobacterales bacterium
ACGTGGAAGTGTCGCGGAAGACAGGATGTCGGGAGCGACCGCCCCACAGGGACGTGGAAGTGTCGCGGAAGACAGGATGTCGGGAATGAGCGGCTAAGCCGCTAACCCACCCTACATCATAGCCTTCGGCTGTCCCGCTTATTGTTCCCTAGCCGAATATTGGCTGGACTCCGGCTCTGTCAGGTCGGCGCTGCCCGGAAGACGCGGGTTTATTCCGCCGAGCGGCCCGGTCCCGGTTTTGCTGACGGTCGTCGCGCGGACCTTTTTTCGCCACGTGACGGCTGTCGCGCTGGTGTGGGCCGCTCGGACGCGCGTGCCGCTGGCCCTTGGGTTTTTGTCGCTGGCCGTTATGACTGCGTCCGGCGCGCGGCTCGGGCATGGTCGGTTCCAGACCGGGAATAACCGTGCGCTCCAACTTGCTCCCGGTCAGGCGCTCGATGTCGGCAAGATTGTCCCGGTCTTCCGGCCCGACCAGGGAAATGGCGGTGCCGGTGGCGCCGGCACGGCCGGTGCGGCCGATGCGATGAATATAGTCCTCGGCCACACGGGGTAAATCGAAATTGATTACGTGACTGATGCTCCTAATATCGAGACCGCGGGCGGCCACGTCCGTCGCCACCAGCAGCCGAAACTCGCCGCGGCGCATGCGATCAACCGCACGCTTGCGCTGATTTTGATTCATGTTGCCATGCAGCGCCGCGCTGATGTGGCCCTGGCCCGACAGCGCCTTGGCCAGTTTGTCCGCGCCGCGTTTGGTCGCGGTAAAAATAAGGACCTGGGTCACGGAATCGTCTAATAGGTAATGGGCAAGCAGACGGCGCTTGTGGGCCGCATCATCGACTTGATGCATGCGCTGCCGGATCATCATGTGGCGCTCGTTATTCACCGCCAATTGGATCCGGGCCGGATTCTTCAACAAATTCCTGGCGATCGCCAGCACCTTGCCTTCGAGCGTCGCGGAAAACAACAGCGTCTGGCGGGTGGCCGGTGTCGCCGCCGCGATCATCTTCACGGCATCAACAAAGCCCATGTCGAGCATGCGGTCGGCTTCGTCCAGCACCAGGACCTCCAGCCGCGAAAAATCCACGCGGCCCTGCTCCATGTGGTCCATCAGTCGACCGGGGGTCGCCACCAATAAATCCAACGGCTGTTTGAGCAGCCGCATCTGCGGCGGGTAAGGCATGCCGCCGATTACACTACCGGCGGTGAACTGACAGAAGCGGCCGAATTGCCGGATATTGTCATTGATCTGGATCGCCAATTCGCGCGTTGGCGTGAGCACCAGCACCCGCGGACCCTTGCCGCGCAAAGTAGACGGGCTAAGCAAACGCTCCAGCGCGGGCAACACAAACGCCGCGGTTTTGCCGGTGCCGGTCTGGGCCGACGCCATCAAGTCACGCCCGGACAACGCCACCGGAATCGCCGCGCGCTGAATCTCGGTGGGCGCAGTAAAGCCGCTGGCCTCGACCGCCTTCAATAGTTTGGGATTTAGTTTTAATTCTTTAAACGACACAATAATACCTCGTCCGCGGATTATGGCAGACCATAAATTAAGTAAAATAACGAACGTCGGCGGAATTACACGGTAGGTAATCACAGCGCCTGGTTCAACCAGGGCGATCCCACCGATTGAGCGGCGGCATCGGCCATCCGTTGCTAACCAGGAAACCAATGATCAAACTAACACGGGGAAGGTCAGAAACGTCTTCATCCTCCCTAAAGGAGGTGCGGCGACTATACAGGCGGGACCAAGGGAATACCAGAAGTTTCTTTAATGGCCGCCCAGCCCGCCTGGCGCATTATGCCAAAATTGCGCGTTTTGCTGCACCGGTTCAAGGGTTTGCACAGGTTTGCATAGAGGACCGTTGTCCGTGCCGCTTGCGCTCGATTACGCGTGGAAAATATTCGCGTTTCCGGTCTCAGTCGGTTACACTGGCTCCGATTGCACATCACTCAGGCTAGTTTAGAAGTCCCCTTGGTATTCCCATGAATTTTGATGATTTGCAATTGAAGTGAAATCATTAATTTATTTTAGAGGTAATTTATATGGCGACCGGTACGGTCAAGTGGTTTAACGAAGCCAAGGGCTTCGGCTTTATTACGCCTTCCGATGGCAGCAAAGATGTCTTTGTACACTTCTCCGCGATCGCCGCAAGCGGCTTCAAGACTTTGGCAGAAGGTCAAGCCGTGAGCTTCGAGATCGAAAAAGGCCCCAAGGGTCCTCAAGCCGTTCGCGTTTCGATACCGCGCTGAAGCGCGCTTGGCAGCGGACCCGCGGCTGGTCGCGGGTGCTCTTCTTCTGCCCCCATGTAGCGCGGTTTTGTCTAATTTAGCGAGGATGCATACTTGAAAAAAATGTTCGTCGGCAACCTGCCCACCGAAGCCTCAGAAAAATCCGTGCGGGAGCTGTTTTCCCCATTCGGCACCGTGCGCTCCATACGCCTGGTCGCCGACGTCTTCACCGGTAAATGCAAAGGCTTTGGCTTTGTCGAAATGGAAGGCCATGAGGCCCGCGCGGCGATGGCCGCGCTCGACGGCAAAACCTTTAGCGGCAAGTCCCTGCGTGTGCGCTTCGAAGACCCGGACGCACGCGGCGCGCGCGGTCACAAACGCCGCTAATCACAACGCCACGCGATCCACATCCTTACCGGGATTGGGTTGGGCGGCGCTGTACGCGCCGGCAATATTAACCTCGGCTTTTTTCCCTTCCGCTATCTTCCGAGCAGTTGCCCGCCCCTTATCCGAAGATAGTCTCATTATGGGTCTCCTTGGACGTCCCTAACGCTGGCGAGCCCTTCATTCCCTCGCGGTTGTCGTCAGCGACTCCAGCGCCTCCCAACGGGTATAACAGGTTTCGAGTTCGCCGGTTACCGAGTTGAGACAGGCCAACATCGCTGCAATCTCCTCAGCGGATTGCGTGTAGAATGCGGCATCGCCGACCGTCGCCTGCAACCGGGTCTGCTCCGCCTCCAGCGATTCAATTTTTGCGGGCAGCGCCTTAAGTTCCTGCTGTTCCTTATAGGAGAGCTTGCGCGACTTGCCGCTGCCCTTCTTCGCCGACGGCGCATTGGCTGATGGCAGCGTCTTGGCGCGCCGCGGTTCCACCTTGGGTGCGGCGATGTTCTGTTGATAGCGCAGCCAGTCGGTATAACCACCGACGTATTCCCCGATCCGGCCGCCGCCTTCAAACACCAGCGTACTCGTGACCGCATTATCGAGAAATGCCCGGTCGTGACTTACCAACAGCAATGTCCCCTGGTAATCGAGCAGTAATTCTTCCAGCAATTCGAGCGTTTCAATATCAAGGTCGTTCGTGGGCTCATCGAGCACCAGCAGATTGGCGGGCTGCGCAAACAGCCGCGCCAGCAACAGCCGGTTGCGCTCACCTCCCGAGAGCGCGCTTACCGGGGACTGCAGCCGTTCCGGGGGAAACAAAAAATCTTGCAAATAGCCCGCAACATGGCGCGTGCGCCCATCGATCGTCACCGACAGCCTGCCGCCACCGACGGCACCCATCACCGTGTCCGCAGGATTGAGCTGGTCGCGCTGTTGATCGAAATACGCAATCTGTAGCCGGCTGCCGCGACGTAGGCGGCCGCTGTCCGCGGACAGCTCGCCCAACAGCAGTTTGATCAGCGTGGACTTGCCAGCGCCGTTCCGGCCGATGATGCCAATACGATCGCGCCGCATAATGCGTACCGAAAAATCCCGGACAACGGCGGTATCGCCATAACTGAAATTAACGTGCTCGGCTTCGAATACCAGCCGGCTGGACATTTCGCCCTCTTCCAGCCGAAGATCCACCTGACCTATCCGATCGCGACGCTGGCGGCGTTGCTCGCGTAAGGCCTCGAGCGCGCGCACGCGTCCTTCGTTGCGCGTGCGACGCGCCTTGATACCCTGACGGATCCACGCCTCTTCCCGGGACAACCGCTTGTCGAACAACGCGTTGTGCTGCGCTTCCACCGCAAGTTGTTCCGCCTTGCGACGCAGGTAGTCGTCGTAATTCCCAGGCCAGGAGCTGAGCTGCCCGCGATCCAGCTCGATGACGCGCGTCGCCAACCGCCGCACGAGGGCGCGATCATGGCTGATAAACAGCACCGCGCCGGAATAGGCCGCGAGAAAATCTTCCAGCCAGGTGATGGCCTCGATATCGAGGTGATTGGTGGGCTCATCCAGCAGCAGCACCTCCGGCTCACCCACCAAGGCACGGGCGAGCATGACCCGCCGCCGCCAGCCCCCGGACAAGGCATGCATGCCGGCGGTGCCATCCAGGCCCAGACGCGACAGCACGGTTTCCACCCGCTGTTGCAACTGCCAGCCCCCGCTCGCTTCGAGCGCGTGCTGCAGTGCTGCCAGGCGCTGCGCCGCCGATGCCGTTTGCGTTTGCGCCAGTTCAGCGGCGGTGTGATGGTATTGCGCAAGCAAATCGCCCAGCTCGGAAAGCCCAGTGGCAACCACATCAAACACGGACTCGCGGCTGTCGAGCGTCACTTCCTGCGCCAAATGTGCAGCGCGCGTACCCGGGCGGATCCAGACGCTGCCGTCATCGGGCACGGCCTCGCCGCTGATAAGACGCATCAACGAAGACTTGCCCTCGCCGTTGCGCCCCACCAGGCACACCCGCTCGCCCCGGCGGATCTCCAGATCCACCGCGTCCAGCAGGGGGCGATGGCCATAGGCCAGGGAAACTTTGTCGAGGCGCAGCAGGGGCATCAGGAGAGCCTATCGCCAGTCGCGATAAACGCAAATGCCGGCGTGTTGATAAGAATAAAAGGGGGTGAGTGTATAACTACCGGCCTGTACAGGACCCAACAGTGTTCTCTCTTTTTCTATTCCGAAGTCGATTGAGTAATGAGCCGCCGTTTTGCCAGGGGCGGCATCCGTTTGATCGCGGACTCCCGCCGCAGCGCCGCGCCATGGTCCCCGACTACCTCCTGGTAGACCAACACCGCCGGCAATCGGGCACGCGTGTATTTTGCGCCCTTCCCGGTATTGTGCTTAGCCACCCGGGTGTCAATATTCGTTGCCACCCCGGTATACAGACTATTATCCGCACACCGGAGCACGTAGACGCACCACTCTGCCATTAAATGCCTGTTACCTGCCTTGATTCTTACTGTTTTTGCCTGTCGAGAGAAGAACCTGAAGCCCGCTGACCATCGCCGCGCTTGCCGGCAAGACCTTTAGCGGTAACTCCCGCGGGTATTGTGCCTGGTTTCGCGCAACCGGGCGAACCTTGGCGAAAAAGCCGCAATAAAATTGATGGACCGGGCTTTTTTATTGGTAAAATTGATACCCTTTCAACCCTGGACATAACCAACGGAGTGATCTCATGAGGCCGAGTAACAACGCGGCGGAGCCGAGGATGGATACCGCCAACCTTTATCGCGAAGAAACCTTCACCGACCGTAAAGTAGGCGCCATCCGGCGGCTGACGCCGGTCAAAACAGATGGTTCCGTGGACCCAAGCCGCCAAGTCGTGTTTCTCGGTCAGACCCAGCTCCTCACCAATGTCGGCGCGGTGCCGCTCAATTTCGAGATCGACGCGCATTCGCTGGAAGAAGCCGCCCGGAAATTCTCCGACGCGGCCAAAGTGGCGTTCGAGCGCAGCATGAAGGAGCTGGAGGAGCTTCGGCGCGAAGCGGCCTCCTCCATCATCATCCCGGAGGGAGTACCTCCGGGAGGCCCGGGTGTGCCCGGCGGCGGTAAGATCAAGCTGCCATAGGCCGGGTGGCGCCAACGCCCGCTGCCTACATTGCCCAAAGGTTCCTTCTAAGAAACGTCTGCTGGTTGCGGCTGACCTTGGCCACGCGGGCCATGCGTGCTGTGTGTATGAGATTGGCGCGAAACCACCCTATTTGTGAACTTGTACGCGTGCGCTTGCTGCCCAGAAAATTTTTGCGTCCTGCAATCGTCCGATTGAGCCCTGCACGCGCTGCAGGGATAGTAGCGCCCCACGAAACAAAATTCGAAGCGGCAAGCTTTAGCCTGGCTTTGCCGTCGTATAAGCGTTTCCAACGAGCGAGACAGCTCCTGCAACGGGCAAGGGAGCTCAAACTCAACGATCAGTTATTGAAAAGGAGTTAGCATGAAACTGAAGAGCGAGATAATCGGTGTAATAGCGGCAAGTGCGCTGGTCTTAAGTCCAGCATTCGCACAGAACGCGCAGCAAGACTCTAGCCAGCAAGGTGGTGCGCAGCAGAGCACCAGCGCGGCGATAGACGCGAACGTCGTCCAGCAAATCCAACAGGCCTTAAATAGTAAGGGCTACAATACAGGCCCCGTCGATGGAAAAATGGGAAAAAAGACCCAGCAAGCTTTGACCAAGTTTCAACAGGCGCAGGGACTCCAAGCGACGGGGCAGGTCGATCAGCAGACCTTGGCGGCGTTAGGCGTTCAAGCACAGACTGCGACTGGCGGTAGCCAAACCGGAGGCAGTGCGGCCGGCAGCAGCGGAACCGGTAGCACTGGCAGTAGTGGAACTGGCAGCGGCGGCGGAACCGGTAGCAGCGGTACGGGCAGTGACACGACTGGAAGCGGCGGTAGCAGCATGGGTGGTACTGGATCGAGCAGTGATCAATCTGGTACTGGAGCTGGGAGCAGCGGCATGGGCGGCGGCGGCATGGGCGGCGGCGGTATGGGCGGCAGCAGCGGAGCCGGTGGCACCGGAAGTAGTGGAACCGGTAGCAGCGGAACCTCTGGCAGTGATCAATCCAGCCCTGGAACTGGCAGCAGCACGGGTGGCACCGGATCTAGCAGTGATCAACCCGGCACTGGGGCCGGAAGCACCGGCAGCAGTGGAGCCGGTAGCAGCACGGGTGGCGGCACGAAGTAACAAAGTCACCCAGTCAAGAAAAAAGACCGAGCGAAGAGAAGGCATCGCCATCTCTTCGCATCTTTCATCACCACCACCAAGAGCGAGACAACCCCAAGTGGCAATATAGCTCAAACTCCACAATCAGCGAGTGGATAGGAGGTAATATGAGACTTAAGGATGGAATACTCGGTGTAATAGCAGCAAGTGCATTGGTCTTAAACCCAGTATTTGCGGCGCACAACGGCCGGATTGATCAGCAAATGTTGGCGCAGGCAGCAGGCGGCAGTGTTGCGACCGGCAGCGCTATCGGTGGCGGCATAGGCGGCAGCACTGGAACCTTTGGCAGCGGAACCCTGGGTAATAGCCCTGGAACTGGGAATTGTGTACCTGGCAATACGGGCAGCAACGGAACCTTCAACAACGGACCTGGAACCGGCAGCGGTGTGACGGGCAATACCGGAACCTTTAACAGCGGAATAGGCAGTGGCATGACCGGTAGTACCGGAACTAACACCGATAGCCCTGGGATTAACACCGGGGGCACCGGGACTAACACCGGTAACCTTGGAACCGGCAGTGGCGTGACCGGGAACACTGGAACCGGGAATTGTGTACCTGGCAATACGGGTAGCAACGGAACCGCTGGTGGCATGACCGGTAGCCCCGGGATTAACCCTGGTGCTGCCGGGACAAACGGCTTCGGAACCGGCAGTGATCAATTTGGCAGTGGTGTGACGGGCGACACTGGCACCGGCAACGGCAGCCTGGGTGGCAGCAACGGAACCGGTAGCGATCAATTTGGCAATAGCATAACCGGCAACACCGGAACCGTTAACAACGGAACTGGCAACAATGTGAACGGCAATACTGGCCGCAGCGGAACCCTTGGCAGCGGCACTGGCACCGGAATCGGCGGCAGCAGCATGGGCGGCAGTGGAACCGGTGGCAGTAATACCCTTCCCGGTGGAACCATTCCCGGCGGAACCCTTCCTAGCGGAACTCTTCCTGGCGGAACGCTTCCCGGCGGAACGCTTCCCGGCGGAACCCTTGGCAGCGGCACTGGCGGCAGCACCAGATAATATATATTAAAGTCGAGACTAGAAACCGTAACTGCTTCACCTTAGGGAAGCTCCGATCAAGTTGATTGCTGCCATTCAAAACCCGGTCACCAGCGCTGCGGCATCTCGCGCCAGAATCGCGTGCGCGGCGCGCGTGGGATGAATGCCGTCCCAAAACAAAAAGTCGTCGGGCTGGGCACAGAAGGGATGGACGGTCGTGTCGGGCGTTATGCAGGAATTCTGTACATCGGACAACCCGACCGTGGCCGGATCGGCGATCACCCCGTTCAAGATCCCAAACACATCCAGGCGCTTGAAGCCCACCAGCAGAGCCGCCTGCAAACCGTTAAGTGTCGCCGCGAGGCCATTATTGAAGGCGGCCGTGAGCGCTCGTGCCGCGTCCTGCGCCGCGGGCCCTTGCATGCGCACCGCCGGCAGCAGCTCAAAGTCGGGCATATTCGGCACCAGGAAGGTCCGCGCCCCGGACGAGGCCAAAACAGTAATATTGTCGCGCACGGCAGTGAGCGCCAAGCTGATGATGCCCTCGCTGGTCGCGCCGCTCGGATCCACCGCGAACGCACTCAACGCATCGCGCACATCGTTGGCGCCGATAAATACCACATACAGCGCGTCCTCCGGCGCGCTACCGCCAAAGTCTCTCAGGAATAGGCCGACCTGCGTGGTCAGATCGAAAAGCCGCCCGGGCCGCGCCCGCGCCGCGCCCACCGCATAATTGGAAAAGACACCGGGCACCACCAACGCCGGCCCGGTGCTGATACTGAGATCCAACTGATCGCCCAGATCTTCAACCCACGTCTTGCCATTAGTGAAATGCAGGCCGCCGCGCGCATAGGGCGCATCGGGGATCAGCGAGAACGGCGGGACGTCCACCGTGTGCAGTAACACGAATGCATTGCCGGGATCCGAAAGACTATCGCCGAACACCACGATGCGATGGAACGAACCGGCGGCCGCGAGGTTCGCGGAGATCAACCCGAGTAACAGGAAAAGGGCGGCCAGCAGCGTCTTGCTTGTTGTTTTTAACGTCATTGTCGTTGTCCTCCATTGTTGTGCGTTGTTCACAGAGAATGACGGACCAATTCTACCCTAAAATCTCTATATTTCGAAGACCGCAAACACCATACAAGCGTAGCGCGGAATCTGCGGGTTATCCCTCATGGCATAGCGCATCGCGCAAGATTAGATCGCGCCTTATCGCCGCGCCGGGAAAAATTTCTTAGCCGTATATCCGCTGGTGCATTTTTTCCAGCGCTAAGCCCCACCATTTGTAGTCGCCCCAGACCTTATACTTTTTGTCGATCAGCTTGCGCACGTCGCGCGTGCGATGCATTTGCCGCAAATAGGATGTCACCACCGTATCGACCGGTATTTCCCGGTAATAGCCGCTCAACAGCATCATATGGTTCGTGGCGTAGGGGCCAAAGCCCGCTAAGCTCGCGAGTAAGGTTTGCGCGGTTAATGGACCCAGCCGCGCGAGATCCACCCCGTGCAGCGGTCCCTCGGGAGAAAACGCCGCGGCAAGCCGCCGCAAATAGCCGGCGCGATAACCCACGGAGAGTTTTTTCTTAAGATGCGCTTCTGTCAGTGCCGCAATAGTCGCCGGCGCGGGAAAAGGAAAGCGGCCCGCAGGCGAGGCCGGCGCGAAACCGACGGAGCAGGCGGACTGCGCCATTTTCGTCGTGAGGCTCCACGAACAGTTGGTCGTGAACAGGGTTTTGGCCGCATCTTCCCATGCGGTCGGCGATCGCAGCATTCTCCCGGCGCCGTTTTTCACTAATCGCGCAAGGCGTTTATCGATGGAATTCGCCAACACCAGCAAAGCGGCGATATCGGTATCGAGATCGAGCGCCCTCTTTATGCAATGCCGCACGTAGAGTTTCTCGCTTTCCCGTAACTTCGAGCCGGAATGCACGTGGGCGGAAAGGCGCGCGCGGCGCTGGCAGGCGAAAACATCAACCGCGCGATCATTGACCAGCAAGGCGAATGAAATGGCGCCGCGGCTTTCGTCCCAATGAAAAGGCGCGAGATACCTCCACCCGTGGGCGTGGCAGGTCGCACTGAGATCGTAGAAGGACGGCAGCTTGAACTGAAGCGTCGTTATCGGCATCGGCTTGTTTATCGTGTCTCATTTTTCCGGCTCGCCCAGATTATCACGACTCCGCGCATAGCGGGAAAACTGGGCGGATCAAGAAGCCGAAGGCTATGATGTAAGGTGGGTTACGCGCCAAACACCGGCGCTAACCCACCCTACAAATACTTAGCCGCGCAACCCACCATCTAGGCGGTGGCTTTCCCGACCATGCTCAATGCCACGGCTTGCGCCACCTCGATCCCATCCACGGCGGCGGAAAGAATGCCGCCCGCATAGCCCGCGCCCTCCCCCGCCGGAAACAGCCCGCGGGTGTTTAGGCTCTGATATTCCTGATTGCGCGTGATGCGAATCGGGGACGACGTGCGCGTCTCGACCCCGGTAAGCACGGCGT
>DATGVQ010000012.1:0-9747 GCA_035300145.1 Acidiferrobacterales bacterium
TTTCCATGAACCTGCGGCCGGAGGCCGCACCGACTTTCCCTCTCCCACCGGGAGAAGGCGATCCGAAGGGCCGGGTGAGGGAGAGACCGCCCGGTTCATGGGCACAATTCGTGGCAGAAACGCGGCCAGGCGGTCTCTCCCGGAGAAATTGTCAACGCGCAAAGCAAAAAGCGGGCACCCGGCTAAGCTTTTTTGCGGCATGTGTCGCTTTTTTCATCATCCGGCCAAGCAACATGTAAATGATGTTCATTATGGATCCGGTGCAAAAGAATACGCTTGAATACCTGCGGATCCTTGCTGTGCGTGATCGCGCCCGCGCGCGGGAAGCGCAGATCATAAAGCCGTGACAACCAAAAGCGGGAGGCGGTGGCGCGCAACATGACCGGCCACGCCCGCTGTTCATCGGTAGTAAGGGCGCGCCCCGCGTTATAGGCCCGCAGCAAGCCGCGCGCGCGTGTTTGGTCCAATTCGCCTTCGGCGGTGCTACACCAATCGTTAACCGTCACCGCGATATCAAATAATAATGTATCGGCGCAGGCATAATATAAATCAATAATGCCGCGCAGCTCGTCACCCTCAAACAACACATTATCGCGGAATAAGTCGGCATGAATGAGGCCGCGCGGCAAGCCGTTAAAACGATACGCATGTTGAAAGTGTAGCTCTTCCTGTAATAAGTCGTTGTCTTCCGGTGAGAGTTTCCCGGCCAGCGCGCGCGCGGTTTTTTTCCGCCAGGACAGGCCGTGGTCGTTTGCCCGCTGTTGGGTAAAACCTGCTCCCGCCGTATGCAGTTGCGCCAATGCCCGGCCAACTGTCGCACAGTGGGCAGAAGTGGGATTTTCTGTGGAACTGCCAAAAAGGCGCTGCACTAAGGCCGCCGGCTTGCCTTTTAGTTCGGCGAGATAACGGCCCGCGCGATTGGGCATGGGATGCGGACAAGGAACCTGGTGTTCGGCTAAAAATGCCATTAAATCGAGAAAAAACGGCAGCTCCGCCGGCGTCAGCTTTTCGAACAGGGTCAATACGTATTCGCCGGTATCGGTGCTGATAAAATAGTTCGTGTTCTCGATCCCGGACGGGATACCCTGGAGGTCGCGCAAGTTGCCGACCTGATAGCTCTGCAAAAATGCTTCGAGTTCGAGGCGATCAATGCTGGTGAAGACCGACATAAATAGAAGCTTGTTTTAGGGCCTGGTTCGCGGCCGAAAACGCCGCCTATTTAATAGTTATTGGATCTTGAGATTCGAAAACAGGGCTACAGGTTAAGCTGGGTTTCTTCTTCCTCCGCCGAAGGCCCGAATCCGCTGCGCTCATAATAGCGAAAGATGGCGTCCAGCACATCCTGAGGCTTATCCAGCATAACAAAAAGATCCAGGTCCGTTTCGCTGATGACGCCCTCCTTGACCAAGGTAGTTTTAAACCAATCAATAAGGCCGGACCAAAAAGCTGTGTGTACCAGAATAATGGGAATCCGCCGGCTCTTGCCGGTCTGCACCAATGTTAATATCTCCACCAGCTCATCCAGCGTTCCAAAACCGCCCGGCAGGACCACATAAGCGGTGGCATATTTGACAAACATGACTTTACGAGCGAAAAAGTGCTGAAAAGTCAAGCTAATGTCCTGGTAGGGATTCTCCTGCTGCTCATGCGGTAACTGAATATTAAGGCCGACACTGGGGGATCTACCGGCGTAAGCGCCCTTATTGACCGCCTCCATAATGCCGGGCCCGCCGCCGCTGACCACACTAAAGCCCGCGTCAGAAAGCTTGCGCGCGATCTCTTCCGCCAGGGCATAATACGGGTGTTCGCCGGTAACGCGGGCGGAGCCGAATATGCTGACGGAGGGGCGAATTTGCGCGAGCGCCTCGAAGCCTTCGACAAACTCCGCCATAATCTGGAAGATTTTCCATGACTCCCGGGACAATATTCCGGAAGGGGTCAGGGGGATGGTAGGTTTTCTCTGAACTAGATTTTTAGGTTTCATAATGAATTTGTAGCACAAATGGCCGAAAACGGCATAAGTTTGTGAGTCGAATATGAATGACCGTGACAAACAAAGCGAACCTTTAATTCTGGTCGACGGATCTTCGTATCTTTATCGCGCGTTCCATGCCATGCCCAACCTTTCCACCTCGCGCGGCGAATCCACCGGCGCGATCTATGGCATGGTTAACATGCTGCGCAAGCTGCTGGCTGATTATAATCCGGATTACATCGCCGTGGTGTTCGATGCGCCGGGTAAGACCTTTCGCGATGAACTCTACGCCGAATACAAAGCGCATCGCGCGCCGATGCCGGACAATTTGGTTTCGCAGATCGAATCCATCCATACCGGCGTCCGCGCCTTGGGGCTGCCGCTGCTGATGATCGACGGGGTGGAGGCGGACGATGTCATCGGCACGCTCGCAACCCAGGCCCGCGCCGCCGGTCGGAAAACGTTGATTGTCACCGGGGATAAGGATTTTGCCCAGCTGGTCGGCCCGCAGATCAATTTGGTCAATACCATGAGCAATGCGTTCTATGACGCGCAAGCCGTCAAAGAAAAATTCGGCGTGCCGCCGGAGCGCATCATCGATTACCTGGCGCTGGTCGGCGATAGCGTCGACAACATCCCCGGCGTGCCCAATGTCGGGCCGAAGACGGCGGCTAAGTGGCTGCAGACTTACGGCTCCTTGGACGCAATTGTCGAGCATTGCCAGGAAATCGGCGGCAAGGCGGGAGAGAATTTATGCGCCTCTCTCGACAAATTGCCGCTGTCGCGCGAATTAGCGACGATAAAATGCAACGTCAAGCTGGATTATGCCCCTGAGGATTTAAAGCGCGTGCCGCCCGATGAGGTCGCTTTACGCGACTTGTACGCCAGGTTCGAATTTAAAACCTGGCTCGCCGAATTGGGCGGCATCAACCGCATGGACCAGGCGGCGGTTAAGCAAGCAGTCACCAATCGCTATGAAACTATTTTCGATGAGGACAAGTTGGGCGTTTGGATCCGGCGTCTTGAGGCGGCCTCGCTGTTTGCGTTTGATACCGAGACTTCTGACTTGAATGTCATGCGTGCCGAGCTGGTCGGCGTTTCATTTACCGATAAAGCCGGCGAAGGGGCGTATGTGCCGCTTGCCCACACTTATCCCGGCGCGCCGAAACAACTTGATCGCGCGCGCGTATTAGAAAGGCTCAAGCCGCTGCTGGAAAACCCGCAGCGATCCAAAGTTGGGCAGAACCTTAAGTACGATATGTCAGTGCTTGCGCGCTATGGCATCAGCCTGCGCGGCATACGTTTTGATACCATGCTTGAGTCTTATGTGCTGGACAGCACCGCCTCACGTCACGACATGGATAGCCTGGCGCTGAAATATCTGGGCTATAAAACAATAAAATTCGAAGATGTGGCGGGGAAAGGGCGAAACCAGATTTGTTTCGACCAAGTGTCGATAGACATTGCTACGACCTACGCCGCGGAAGACGCCGATATCACCTTGCGCCTGCACGAAGTTTTATGGCCACGCCTGCAGCAAACCCCGACGCTGGAGAATCTATTTAATACCATCGAGCTGCCGTTAGTAACAGTGTTATCGCATATAGAACGAAACGGCGTGAAGATCGACGCCGACATGCTGCATCGCCAGAGCGCCGAGTTTGGCAAGCGGATCTTGGAGCTGGAGCGCGAGGCGCATGCCCTCGCCGGCCAGCCGTTCAATATGGGTTCGCCCCTGCAAATCCAGCAGATATTATACGAAAAGCTGAAGTTGCCGGTGTTAAAAAAGACACCCAAAGGACAACCCTCCACCGGCGAAGAGGTTCTGCAGGAACTGGCATTGGACTACCCGCTCCCAGGGGTGATTTTAGAGCACCGCGGCATTTGTAAATTGCAATCCACCTATACGGATACTTTGCCGCAGATGATCGACCCGGATACCCGGCGGGTACACACCTGTTACCATCAGGCAGTAGCGGCGACCGGGCGTTTATCCTCGAGCGATCCGAATCTGCAAAATATTCCCATCCGCACCGCCGAGGGCCGTCGCATCCGCCAGGCGTTTATCCCGGAGCCGGGTTATAAAATGATGTCGGCGGATTATTCCCAAATCGAGCTGCGCATCATGGCGCATTTATCCAACGACGCCGGGCTGCTTAAAGCATTTGCCGAAGATATAGATATCCACCGCGCCACCGCCGCCGAGGTGCTCGGTATTCCCTTAGACCAAGTTACGCCGGATCAGCGGCGCGCCGCTAAAGCGATTAATTTCGGCTTGATTTACGGCATGTCAGCGTTCGGTCTCGCACGCCAATTAAAAATCGACCGTAACGCGGCGCAAGAGTACGTCGACCTTTATTTCGCGCGCTACCCCGGCGTCAAGCAGTTCATGGATCGCACACGCGCCCAGGCGCACGAGCAAGGCTATGTCGAAACCGTATTCGGCCGCCGGCTGTATCTGCCGGAAATTAATACCAGCAATCACACACGCCGGCAGTATGCCGAGCGCACCGCGATCAACGCCCCGATGCAAGGTACGGCGGCCGATATCATCAAACTCGCGATGCTGGCGGTGGATAAGTGGATTGAGGAATCCGGCGCGGAGGTAAAAATGATCATGCAGGTGCATGATGAACTGGTGTTCGAAGTGGCCGAGCAAGAAATCGCCGCCGCGCAAGAAAACATCCGCCGCTGCATGGCCGGCGTCGCCAGGCTGTCGGTGCCGTTAGTGGTGGAGATCGGCGTGGGCGACAACTGGGATGAAGCGCATTAAACGAGGGCATGAACCCTCCCCCGGCCCATTTGAACCGCTAAAATAATTTAGATTTTTAGGGGGTAAGCTATTTTTATTTATAACAGCTTAAATGCGCTTATTTTATTAATGAGAGTGCTAAATTATTTACATTCGCGGTTCGACGGGCCTGTCGTGAGTATAACCGAAGGGCTCACCGCGAACGACCTTTTCTCCCGTTCGCGCCGGGCTCGTCGAAGTCCGAACCTTCATTCCGTTGTGCGCACTTAGGTTTTTAGGTGGGGAGCCATTTTTCTTCAGACTTATCGTGAATTACCGGGAGACTCAATGAATTCAGCAGCGGACTTGCCGATCGGGCGCAACCTGTTTTTGCTCGCCGCGGCGGTGGCGATGCTTTACGGCTCGGTACAATTGGTCGCAGCGGTTTCGACCATTACCTTTGTTTTGGTTACCGGTATCAAGGCATTGCTGGGTCTCGGGCCGGCGATATTCCTCGCCGCCGGCGCATTTACGGCGCTGCCCGCCGGTCGCGCCATGGACCGGTTCGGGCGCGTCCCGGTGCTGGCGGCCGGATTCTGCATGGGGATTGCCGGTACCATGTTCACCGGTTTGGGCGTCTGGCGGCTTTCGGTCACCGCAGTTATTTTCGGTTTTATTCTGATCGGTGCGGCCAATGCCAGTGTTATGTTGGCGCGTCTCGCCGCCGCCGATATGTTTCCGCCGGCGCGCCGCGCACGCGGCATCGCGCTGGTATTAGTGGGTGCGGTGTTCGGCGCGATTCTCGGGCCGCTGGTGTTTATGCCGATGTTCGCCGGCAAGGCGTTGGCGGCGAACACCTTGATTCTCCCGTGGTTCGTTGCCGCCGGATTTATGCTGGCCGGCCTGATCTTGGTCCTGAATGTGCGTCCCGATCCGCGCCTTATCGCCCAGCGCCTGTCGGCGCTCTCGCACGCTGACGCGAAACCGGCGGCCTTGCCCGCGGCCGCGTCGTTGCCGGAAATCCTGCAGCGCCCGGGCGTACCCCCGGCGCTGCTCGCCGCGCTTTCGAGTTTCGCTGTAATGGTTTCGCTGATGACCCTCGTCGGCTATATCCTGGTCGGGCACGGCCACCATCAAGACGCAATCTTTCCGGCGGTCAGCGCGCATTTCCTCGGCATGTTCGGATTGGTGTTAGTCGTGGGGAGCATTGTCGATCGGGTCGGCCGCCCTCAGGCCATGATGGGCGGCCTGTCGATTCTCGCGGTTTCCGTGCTTGCCTTGAATTGGGTGGAGGATATTGTGGCGGTCTCGATTTGTATGTTCGGTATCGGTATCGGATGGAACTTCGCCTATGTCGCCGCCACCACGGAGCTGGTAAATTTAACCAGTCTCGCCGAGCGCGGAAAGATACTCGGTTTCAGCGATTTGCTCGCCGGCCTATCGGGCGCGGCGTTGGCGCTGGTCGGAGGCGTGATCTTGGCGGGCGCGGGACTTGCTGCATTAAGCCTGGTCGGCAGCGCTTTGGTGTTCACGCCGGCGCTTTGGATTTTGCGCGCTCGCCGTGTTCATCTCGCGCAGGCGGCTCACCGCTAGAGATATTTCAGGGCGAAATAATTAATCAGCAAATGCAGGGCATTGTCGGTAATAATGACCAGCCATACTGCAAGCCATGCCGGGGTCTCGGCGGAATAGCCGGTGTAAGTGGCGTAGTCGCGCCATCTACTCGGGTTCCCCGCCATGTTTTTCGCCATCGCGACATAATGCGCTAAGCGGTAGCGGTCAATAACGGCATGGGTGCCGGCAATCACGGTTAGCGCCGGTATCGATAGAGTGATAAAAAGAAAAGGCAGGGTATAGCTGACCGCATGCACCATGGCCACCGGCCAAGAGCGTATCTTATGTTCAGCCATATGGCTGGTTTGGAGAATATAATCGCCGACTAGATGGGCCAGCAGCTGCTCCATGGGTATTCTCTTTTTTTATGAAAGTCAGACGGCGTTAAAGCCTGACAGATTCCAGGCTAAATGTCATCTTGTCCCCGCGTTATAGCCAAGCTTTAGGGGCGGCGGTGCGGCCAGGTTTGAAAGATCGGTTGACAATGGCCCACTTGCTCGGCGGTAAGCATAAAAACGCTTTCGTCACCGGTCGATGTCGTTAGCCAAATAAAAGGTACGCCCGGGAATTGCGCTTGTAACGCCTCACAACTATTACCTACTTCGGCGATCATAAGGCCGCCGGGATTAAGATGCGCGCCGGCCTGCGCCAGGATGCGCACAATAATATCCAGGCCCTGCAGGCCTCCCGCCAACGCCAATTCCGGTTCAAAATGATATTCGGGCGGCAGGGCGGCGATTTCCTGATTGGTTGCGTAAGGCGGATTGGTGACAATGAGATCATAGCGTCGGCCGGCGAGTGCATTAAAGAGGTCCGATTGAATTAAGCTAACGCGCTCGTTCAATTTATGCGCCTCAACGTTGATCCGCGCCACCGCCAATGCGTCGTTGCTAATGTCGCTCGCGTCTACCGCGGACGCGGGAAAGGCATGGGCCAACGCGATCGCGATGCAGCCGCTGCCGGTGCAAAGATCGAGCACACTGCGCACGCGTTCCGCTCCAATCCACGGTTGAAATTGTTCCTGGATAAATTCGGCGATATGGGAGCGCGGCACGACGACGCGCTCATCAACATAAAAACGCCAACCGGCAAACCACGCTTGGTTGAGCAAATAGGCCGCCGGCTTGCGCGTACTGATCCGCTTAGCCAGGATTTCCTCGATGGCGGTTGTTTGCGCGGGCGAGACCTCCTTATCCATCCAGGCGTCCGCCTCATCAAGCGGCAGTTGCAAGGTGGCCGCGATCAACCACATGGCTTCATCGGCGGCGTTATCCGTGCCGTGACCAAAGAATAACCCGGCCTGTTTAAAACAGGCCTCTCCCCCGCGGATGAAGTCACGCACGGTACGCGGGGTGCTATTGTTATTCCGAGATCCCATGATCATTATTGACGGTTTTGATTTTTTCCCCGGGAACGGCTTGTCCTCGTGGATATTTGTTATTGATCAGCCGAGGCATCGCCTGGGCGTGGTTAGAAATACGCGATGCGCCCGCCAGTTTGGCGAAGGTGTCGCCGGCGCGCGCGGTGACGAGCTGAATGCTAAGCGGCTCGGCTAACGCTTTTTCCTCCGGCGTTAGCCGGTGTAAGCTGCCGGCCGTATCCAAGATACTACCGGTCATAGCAGAAAAAATAAAAAGGCGCCACAAACGGGCGCCTTTTTCCCAGAGATTTTATGCACCGATTATTTTTTCAAGCCGTACTTCTGGCGGAATCTTTCCACGCGGCCGGTGCTATCCACGATTTTTTGTTTGCCGGTATAAAACGGGTGGCAGGCGGAACAAACCTCAACATTAAGATCGTGGCCCAAGGTCGAGCGCGTGGTGAAGGTGTTGCCGCAGGCGCAAGTGACCTTAATTTCCTTATATTCAGGGTGGATGCCGGCTTTCATTGCTATACTCTCAATGGATGTTTAAAATTAGCTGCTTTTCGATTGCGCATCGTAAGCAAAATCGGCGTTGCCTGCAAGACCTACGGCAGAGGGCCGAAGGCGCGCATTAAGCAATAAGCAGTGTAACAAGCAATAATGGGCGCGCCCTAGAGGATTCGAACCTCTGACCTTTGGAATCGGAATCCAACGCTCTATCCAACTGAGCTAAGGGCGCGGACGGCAGGAGCATACCCCGGCGCAATAAAGACGTCTACTTTAGGTTGGCTAACAAAGTGCTGGTTCACTGAATGTTGGAGCTAAGCAGTAAAAAAAATGCAATCTCAACCCATTTTTTAAGGTAGGAAATATGAACGATCGCGAGTTTTTTAAAGTATTTGCCGGATTGATCGGCGCGTTAGTAGCTTTAACGGTAATCTTTCTGATTTTGGCGCAGATGGTGGTCAGCGGGTCGAATTTGAACAAGAAGACCAACATCTCAGACCAGGCCGATAAGGCGGTCGCGCAGCGCATCAAGCCGGTCGGTGAGCTTGCCGTCGGCTCCGCGGTGATGGACGGTCTGATTTCTTCCGCGAACGCCGCCGGCGCGGATAAAGGTAAAGCGACTTATGATGCGACCTGTACCATTTGCCATGGCGCGGGTATCGCCGGCGCGCCGAAGTTCGGCGATAAAGCGGCCTGGAAAGACCGGATTGCGCAAGGCAACGCGACTTTGTACGAGCACGCCCTTAAAGGCTTCCAGGGCAAGGCCGGATTTATGCCGCCAAAAGGGGGAAACACCGCACTTAGAGATGAGGACGTGAAAGCGGCGGCGGATTATATGGCGAACAGTGCGAAATAAGCCCTGGCGTAAGAAATAAATAAAAAAGCGGCTGCGGCCGCTTTTTTATGGTTACGAAATCGCCTGCCGGTCTAAACAACGGTATTGAATGGCCTCGCTTAAATGCGCGTTTCCGATTGTTTCCGCTCCCGCTAAATCGGCAATGGTGCGCGCGACTTTTAAAATGCGATGATAGGCGCGCGCACTTAAGTTAAGCCGGGTGATCGCCTGTTCCAGCAGCTGTTGATTCTCCGCATCCAACGCGCATGCTTGTTCTATTTGCTTGTTGCTGAGTTGAGCGTTGGCGCAACCATGCCGGTCAAGCTGGCGCCGGCGCGCGGTCTCCACCCGTTGCCGCACTTGCGCCGATGTTTCCGCGGCCTGCCGGTCTTGTTTCATTAACAGCGTACGCGGCACCGGCGGCACTTCCACGTGCATGTCGATTCGGTCGAGCAAAGGCCCGGAGATGCGCGCACGATAGGCGCGTACCTTATCAAAGGTGCAGCGGCAGCGTCCGGAGGCGTCGCCGAGATAGCCGCAGGGACACGGATTCATGGCGGCGATAAGCTGAAAGCGGGCGGGAAATTCCGCCTGGCGCGCGGCACGCGAGATGGTGATGCAGCCGGATTCCAGCGGTTCGCGCAGTACCTCCAGTACGCGCCGGTCGAACTCCGGCAGCTCATCGAGAAACAACACCCCGTGATGCGCGAGCGAGATTTCAC
>DATGVQ010000013.1:0-9998 GCA_035300145.1 Acidiferrobacterales bacterium
GCCGCCGCCACGAGCGCGCCCCGACGACTCTTCGCCCGCCCTGTGCCGATTATGACGGTTTGCGCCGTGGTGGCGCTAGGATCGAGGACAACGGTGCGATCGAACCTAACCGGGCTGTTCATCGCCGTCGCGGACGTGGCAAGCGTGTTTGCGCCGCTTCCAAGCGCGTCGATCGCGGCCATCGCCTCCTCACCCGTCTGGAATCGATGAGCCGGATCCTTGGCGAGGAATTTATCGAGAAGCGGCTGGTACACGTGCAGCGGTGGCGGCAGTTGCGGCAGCGGATCTTTAAGATGCTTGATGCCAATCGAAATTGCGGAGTCCCCGGTGTACGGCACCTTGCCGGTGAACATCTCGAACACCATCGCGCCCAGACTGTAGATGTCCGAGCGCTGATCTATCTCGCGACCCATCGCCTGCTCGGGACTCATGTAGTATGGCGTGCCCATGATCGCGCCCGTGGCCGTCATACTGCTCGCCGTGTCGTTGGTTTTGGCTATGCCGAAATCCGTGAGCACCGCCGTGCCGCTATCGCGGAAGAGAACGTTTTCGGGTTTTACGTCCCGATGTACATACCCCTTGGAGTGCGCGAACGCCAGGGCACTGGTAATCTGGCGCAGGATGGAGAGTGCCGCTTTCGGCGACATTCCCTGGCGGATACGCGACTTGAGATCGCCGCCCGTGATGTACTCCATGGTGAAGTAGTGATACGGGCCGGCGATGCCGACGTCATATACTGCATTGACGTGCGGATGCGAGAGTTTGGCAATGATCTTGGCCTCGCGTACGAAGCGCTGGCTGAAGGAGGGATCAGACGCCCCGAGCTCCGGAAGCATGACCTTGAGCGCCACTTCGCGTTCCATGCTTTCCTGAACCGCGAGATAAACGTTCGCCATGCCGCCGCGCCCAAGCTGGCGCAGGATTCGGTGCCCCGGAACCTGGATGTCAATCTTTTCTTCGGCCACGCGGCGCCCCGGTTATTCGCAACTGAAATGGATTAAGTGCGGGGAATCGTCCTTGATTTTCTCGCCGCAGGCGATGACGCCGCTGCCGAACAAGGGTAACTCCTCGCGTCGCAGAAACAGGTCGTCGATGTCCGGCAGACGGATGTACGTGCCGTTCGCGCTGTGGTCGGCAAACACGAATTTGCCGACGCGATGCTCAATCTTGCCGTGCAGGCGCGATGCCAAGGACGAGAGTAATTGGAGGTTGCAGGTGGCGTCACGCCCAATGGTGAAGCTCGACACGCCGCGTTCGATCACCCGGGTGGTGTCGCCGTAGCGCAGCACCAGCCGCTCGGCAGCGCCGGCCCCCGGCGAGTAGCCGGTGCCGAGCAGGGTGAGGTTCTCCTGGTGCCACAACACCTCGTGCAGGATGAGTGTTTCCTGCTTGCCCTTCAAGTGCGTTTGGTCGAGCCTGCGGGTTTTGATCGCCTTGCTCGATGGCAGTGCGGATACGGTTGTCGCCGTGGTGAGCGTCTGTTGTGGTTTGGCGAGCGAGGTGACGCGCGCGGCGACGTTCACCGCGTCGCCAAAGAGATCGTTGTCTTTCAGGATGGCCGGGCCGTAATGGATGCCGATGCGCGTGGCGAGCGGCACCCCCCCATTGACATCAGTCTGGCGCTCCATGAGTTTGTGAATTTCGCACGACGCCCGCATCGCCTCGGCTGGATCGTCGAACCGACACATGAGCTCATCGCCGATGGTCTTGATGACCTTGCCATGGTGCGCCGCGACCACAGTGGCGATTTTCTCCAAATGCGCGCCTATTTGCGCCTGCGCCATGGTGTCACCGAGCTTTTCATACAGAGCCGTGCTACCGGAAATATCGGCAAACAGGATGCTATACAGCTCTTTCAGGCTGGCTTCCGCCATGGTCATTTTTCCCCGGGAATCGCCCGTTGTTATCAATCAGTATATGCGATGTGATCGGGACCGCTACTTCATTTATCCTTTCTATATCAACACAGTAACGGAAAGATAAGATTCAATAGGGAACAGATCGCGGTCATCCAAACTAAATTGCTTGACCGCGATTTTTGCGATGATCATTGAGCCACGGCACAGCGAACGCGGCGGGGGAGTGGGGATAACGGCAGTTCCGACATGGATTCAGCGCGTCGACTCTTGGGTATTGCCTATCCGACAATCACTCCAGCCAAATACGCCTATGTCGTTCGACAAAGCGGCCGAGCTTTAAGGGTCCGAAGTAGGAGGATAAACAGATAAGGCAATATTTACCGTGGCCGACGGGTATGGCGCACATAAAACACCGCGCTAAAAAAGAAGATTGTGCAAAGTAAAATCTCGAGCAGGGCGTAGGGCAACACGCTATGCAGCGCGAACGGTCCCTGACGATGGCTTACGGTTAGCACTGTTCCTTCCACAAAATAGAACAAAATCAGCATGCTGGACCAGCCATAGGTGTATGCCTTGCCATGCAACAGGCCAAACAGCGGCACCAGCAGCGGGATCGATTTGAGCGCAAGCCAAAAGCCCGGCGGGAAGTGGGCCGCCGGCGCAAGCCAGCCTTCCCACAACAGCGTTAAAATAATCAGGGCAATATAAGAAGACAGCGCGAAGTAATACAGGATGCGCATGCGGCTAAGCGCGGGTATTGCTATGCAGAACCTTAGCGACGGTGGCGAGGCGCAGACCCAGCGCGCGGCATAATTCTTTTTCCTCTTCCGTCAGCGGTTGGTCGCTTTTCGCTCCCGCCGTGTGGCTCGCGCCATAAGGCGTGCCGCCGGAAGCGGTACGCATTAACGCGCTTTCGCTGTAAGGCAGGCCTAAGACGAGCATGCCGTGATGCAAGAGCGGCAACATCATCGAGACCAAGGTGGTTTCCTGCCCGCCATGCAGCGAGGAGGTAGAGGTGAACACGGCCGCCGGCTTGCCGATTAAATCGCCGCCCAGCCACAGCGGCGTGGTGCTGTCGAGAAAATATTTCAAGGGTGCTGCCATATTGCCGAAGCGGGTCGGGCTGCCGAGGGCAAGGCCGATGCATTGTTTGAGATCCTCCAAAGTGACATAAGGGGCGCCGCGATCGGGGATGCTTTTGGCCGCGGCTTCGTGGTCAGGGGAGACTTCCGGCACGGTGCGCAGGCGCGCCTGCAGGTCTTGCACCGTTTCGATGCCGCGCGCGACCTGCTGCGCCATTTCTTTTATCGCCCCATGGCGGCTGTAATAAAGCACTAATATATCCGGCATTATAAAATCTTCAGCACATTTTCCGGCGGGCGCCCGAGCGCGGCTTTGCCGTTCGCCAGCACAATCGGCCGCTCGATCAATTTGGGATGCGCCAGCATCGCGTTGATCAATGCATCGCGCGTGAGGCCTGCGTTATTCAGCCCGGCTTCGGCGTACTCCGGTTCTTGCTTGCGCATTAACTCGCGCGGCTCCAGTCCCAGCAGCTCGAGAATTTTCTTCATTTCGGTTTTGCTCGGCGGCGTTTTCAGATACTCGATGATTTTGGGCTTGATGCCGCGCCTCTCAAGCAATTGTAAAGTTTGCCTGGATTTTGCGCACTTTGGGTTATGGTAAATAATCGCTTCCATATCTCTGCTATTATTTGATGTGGAGTCGCCATTCTACCTGGGCCTGCCTAGACAGCCCAGGCCCGGCATCGATAAAACAAGCAAAAAAGGATTCTTTGAATACTTCAATGCACAATCTTCTTCGTTCTCCGGTCCAAGCTTGGCGGTTGGGACGCTTAGTGTTATCCCGGTTTAAGGCGGATCGCTGCAATAGGGTGGCGCAGGCGTTGTCGTATACCACCTTGCTCGCCGTTGTGCCCCTTACCACGGTGACCTTTGCCGTACTTTCGGTACTTCCGGTATTCCAGACCTGGATGACGATGATCCAGAATTTTATTTATGGTCATTTCGTCCCGGCGTCGGGCCAGGCAGTGCAAAAATACATGCTGCAATTCGCCAGTAAAACGGCGCAACTGACCGCGGTCGGATTGCTGGTTTTGTTCATTACCGCGGTGATGGTAATGGCTACGATCGAGCAGGTATTTAACGAGATCTGGCGCGCGCCGCAAAATCGCAAACTGGCCTACCGATTTTTAATTTATTGGTCAATCTTAACTCTGGGTCCGATTTTATTCGGCCTCAGTTTATCCATTACTTCCTATTTAGTTTCCTTACCGCTTTTCGCCCATCCGCGGTGGCAGGCTTTCAGCGACTTCCGGCATTTCTTCCTGGGCAGCCTGCCGTTTCTGTTTGAGGTATTGGCGTTTATGCTCTTATATATGGTCATTCCCAACGTGCGGGTGAAATGGCAGCATGCCTTAACCGGCAGCGTTTTTGCGGCGATCCTGTTCGAAATCGCGAAACACGGGTTTACCGGGTTTGTGCTGCATTATTCTTCTTATCAGTTGATCTACGGCGCGATCGCGGCGTTGCCGGTGTTCCTGATCTGGATTTATTTATCCTGGATCGTGATTTTGCTCGGCGCCATCTTTGTGGCGGAGCTGCCGCTATGGGGGACCTTGGATGCGAAACTCAACCCCAGGCTGAAGAAAAAATAAAAATTACGCCGGTTTCGCCGCCTGTGTGACCAACCGCTCGAATTCGTCCGCGCTCATGAGCCCTTTCTCGACCACGATATCCGCTACCTCCCGCCCGCTTTCGGCGGACTCTTTCGCAACCATCGCGGCGGCGCTATAACCGATCGCCCGGTTTAACAGCGTCGCGAGACCAACGCTCGTATGCGCATATTCGCGGCAACGCGCGCGGTCGACGCTTAAGCCCTGCAAATTTTTCGCGGTCGCGGCGTTCATGGCGTTGGTGAGCCAGTCCATGGCGTCAAATAACGCCGAGCCAAGCGCCGGCATCATCACGTTGAGCTCTAATTGCCCGGCCTGGGTCATGGCGGCAATAGCGGCGTCTTGCCCCAGTACCTGGTAGCATACTTGATTGAGCATTTCGAACATCACCGGGTTGACCTTGCCCGGCATGATGCTGGACCCAGGCTGCACCGGCGGCAGCAGGATTTCGCCCAGGCCGGTGCGCGGGCCGGAGGCGAGCAGGCGCATGTCGTTGGCGATACGGGTCAGCTCCAGCGTAAGCAGCCGGATGGCGTTGGAGAGATGCTGGACATCGGTCATCGACTGCATCTGCGCTGTCAGGTTGGCGGCGCTGCGCAGCGGCTCGCCGGTCAAGCCGGCGAGCTCTTCCGCAACGCTCCGGGCATAGCCGGGAGCGGTGTTAAGCCCGGTGCCGACCGCCGAACCCCCGAGCCCGATCTCGCATAAGCCCGGCCGGGTTTCCGCCAGGCGCTGGCCGCAGCGGCGCAGGGTCCAGGCGTAAGCCTGAAATTCCTGGCCAATGGTAATGGGCACGGCATCTTGCAGATGCGTGCGCCCGCTTTTGATCGTGTCCTTTTCCTGTTCCCCTAGCTTCTCGTAGGCCGCCGCCATGGTTTCTACCGCGGTTAGCAGCCGCGGCAATTTGGCCAGCGCCGCCAAACGGATGGCAGTGGGAATGGTATCGTTGGTGCTTTGCCCCATGTTTACGTGGTCATTGGGGTGGATGGGCTGGTAATCGCCCTTGTTGCCGCCGAGGGCGACATTGGCGAGATTGGCGATCACCTCGTTGGTATTCATGTTATGGCTGGTGCCGGCCCCGGCCTGGAACCGGTCGACAATGAACTGTTCGTAGTATTTACCGTCTATAATCGCGTCGGCGGCCTCGATAATGGCTTGGGCAAGCCGTTTATCCAGCCAGCCGGCGGCCTGATTGGCGCTCGCCGCGGCGCGCTTAATGCGGACGTGGGCGATAATGAAGTCGGTATCGGGCCCGCGCCCGGAGATGGGGAAGTTATCCGCCGCGCGCGCCGTCTGGATCCCGTACCACGCCGCATCAGGCACGGGATAGGTTCCGAGGCTGTCTTGCTCAAGACGCGTTTTTTTATTCATACCCGGCTCCAAACCATACGCTATGAAGGGTAAATTGGCTACAATTGTATCAGTCGTGTTCGATTAGGAGATTCCCTTGATTAAATCATTTAAATGGCTGTCGCTGCTGTTATTCCTGTTCCCACTCTTCGCCTGGTCCGCCAGCCCCAGTGTAGTGCTCAAAGATCTGGGCGGAAAAGACCGCAATGTAAATGAGTTTATCGGCAAAGGAAAATGGACCGTGGTCGCTATCTGGGCCCATGATTGCGTGATTTGTAATCAAGAAATCCATCAAATGACATTTTTTCACGACGCGCACAAGGAAAAAGATGCCATTGTCCTGGGGGTTTCCATCGATGGGTACGCGAACAAAGCCGATGCGCTGAAGTTTATTGACAAGCATGGTCTGAATTTCACCAACTTGATCGGCGGGCCGGAATCGGTGGCCCAATTCCACGCGGGGAGATTCATCGGCACCCCGACCTTTTATATTTATTCCCCGGAGGGCGCATTGCTTGCCACCAAAGTCGGCGCCATGACGCAAGAAGAGGTAGAGGATTTTATTAATAAGAAAACAAATGGAAAGAAGGTCTAGCTTAAAAAATACCAGTATCACGCCGGCTCTAGGGAGGTTTTTACTCAGCGGACTGATGGGGTTGTTCCTGTCCGCTTCGCCGCGGGCCGCCGATGTGCGCGACCCTGCCTATTTTTTCGATCGCAATTCCGGCAACCTGCGACAAGAAGCGGCGACCGCGCGCTGGGAGGGCAAGCGCGGCGTATTAATAATGTTCGACCAGGCAAATTGCCCCGCCTGCACCACGCTGATGACCACCGTATTGAGTCACGCCGCCACGCAGGATTTTTACCGGAAATATTTCCGCATCCTGCGCGTTGATATTAAAAGCGCGGCGGACTACACCGATTTTGTCGGGAAACCAATCACGGCCAAGGGCTTCGCCGCCAAATACCGGATCGAAACGGCGCCGGCTTTTATGTTTTTCGATCTTAATGGCAATCAACGCTTGAAATATACCGGCGCTAGCCATGACCCCGGTGAGTTTATCTGGTTGGGGGAATTTGTCGTTCAGGGCGATTATAAAAGCAAAACTTTTACCGCCTATAAGTTTGAAAAAACCCATAAAAAATAAGTCAAACCTGTTATGGCTCATCCGCAGGCCTGTTTACGCTTCCTCGTGTCCGGTAGAGTCCAAGGCGTGGCCTATCGTGTTTCCGCCTGCAGCGTAGCGCGCCAATTGGGATTGCGCGGTTGGGTGCGCAACCTGGCCGATGGCCGCGTGGAGTTAATCGCCGCGGGACCCGCCCCGGCGTTGGAGAAATTAGAGCAATGGTTGCATCAAGGCCCGCCGCAAGCGCGCGTCGAGCAGGTTATCCGTGAGGCGGCGAAGGCGGCTGAATTCGAGGATTTTGAAATTCGCTGAGAATTTGCACTGGCAGGGACGCCGGGATCGGTGAATAATCTTAATTTTTATCGCCGAATTTACCGATGCCCGAACCCGAACCCGAAGCCGGAGCGCTCGTTAACCGTACGATTGCCCTACCGGAAACGCGCCAACTCGATGTGCTTGCCGAATTGCTCGAGCGGCGCGGCGCTATCACCGTACGTTGTCCCCTGGTCTCCATCTTAGATGCGCCCGACCCCGTTCCAATTGAAGCCTGGCTTAAGCAATTCATCGAAGACCCGTGCGATGATTTCATTATCCTCACGGGCGAAGGTCTACGCCGCCTGTTGGGTTTTGCCGAACGTGCGGGGATGAAGGACGCATTTGTGGCCGCATTAGTCAACGTGAGAAAGATTACCCGTGGTCCAAAGCCCGGGCGCGCGCTGCGCGAGATCGGGCTAAAACCGGATTTACCCGCCGAACAACCCACCACCGACGGCGTCATTGCCGCCCTAACCAGGCAAAACCTGCGTCACCGCAAGCTAGGCGTACAACTTTACGGTACTGATCCAAACCTCAAGCTAATGGAATTCCTGAAACGGGCGGGCGCGATCCCGCGCGCGGTCGCACCTTATATATACGCTTCCGCCGCCGATGATCAGCGCGTGCTCGACCTCATCGACCAAATGGCCGCCGGTAACATCGATGCCATCGCCTTTACCAGCACCCCGCAGTACCGGCGCCTGCGCGATGTAGCGAAAAGCGCGCGCAAAGAAGACGTACTCGCGGGTGGATTACAGCGCGTCAAAGTCGCGGCCATCGGCCCGGTAGTGGCGGAGGAATTAAAACAAGCCGGCGTGCGCGTGGATATGATGCCCGCCGATTCTTTCTTCATGAAACCCCTGGTTACTGAGATTGTCGCCGCCCTGGGAAATAGGGGCTAGCGCGTAGGGTGCAATAGCGCAGCGTATTGCACCGAATGTAAAATCCTAGGCCTACAATCGAGGCGCAGGGCATACCGGATTACCGCCGTTACCGTATCGTGGAGAAGTGAACGGCGGGCGCTTTTCCTTCTTTAGAAGTCGCGTTTGGAGATCCTTACCTTGATCTAACCCAAAATTTTGCGCACACTGCGTTTGTACTTGGAGATTTGGGGGGAGAAAAAAGCAATAACAGAAAGATCGCTTAACCCTAAATAACGCAGCTAATCGTACCACCTTTTAAGGAGGCCGCAGATGAAAGCAATGCGTGTTGCGCCGTTCCTGTTGTTTGCTCTCACACTATCGTTTGGACTTGCTGCCGGCACCTGCATGGCCGCCGGCGCAGCCGATGGCGCGCCGACTCAATTTCGCGTCGATCCTTACTGGCCCAAACCGTTGCTCAACAACTGGATCTTCGGCGCCGTGGGAGGCATCGCGGTGGACCGGCACGACCATATCTGGATCATTCAGCGTCCCGGCAGCCTCACAGAGGACGAAAAGGCCGCGTCGTTCAATCCCCCGAGAACCCAGTGCTGCATCCCGGCGCCTTCGGTGGTGGAATTCGACCAGAAAGGTAACGTGTTACGCTCCTGGGGCGGGCCAGGACAGGGATTCGACTTTCCCAAGCGCGAGCATGGCATTTACGTCGATCCCCAGGACAACGTCTGGATCGGCGGCAACGATGAGGTCGACCACCAAGTGCTCAAGTTCACGGCCGACGGGAAATTCCTGATGCAGATCGGCGCAGCCGGCAAGACCGGCGGCAGCAACGACACCAAGCTGCTTGGTAAGCCGGCGCAGATGGAGCTCGATACCGCGGCGAACGAGATCTACGTCGCTGACGGCTATCTTAATCGCCGCGTGATCGTGTTCGACGCGACGACCGGTGCGTATAAGCGCCACTGGGGCGCATACGGCGCGCGCCCGAGCGACGAAAAGATGCCGAAGTACGATCCCACCGCTGCGCCTTCAAAACAATTCGGCAGCCCGGTGCATTGTGTGCGCATCGCGCGCGACGGCCTGCTCTATGTATGCGACCGCCAGAACGACCGCATTCAGGTGTTCCACAAGGACGGCACATTTGTGAAGGAGTTCTTTATCGAACCGAAGACCCTGGCGAACGGCTCGGTGTGGGACATGTTCTTGTCGAACGATCCCCAACAGAAGTACATGTACGTCGCCGATGGCGCCAACAACCGCGTCCACGTTCTGCTGCGCGAGAACGGCGCCGAGGTGTCTTCGTTCGGCCGCTCCGGGCGCATGGCCGGAGAATTCCACTGGGTGCACAATATCGCGATCGATTCGAAGGACAACATCTACACCGCCGAGGTGGACAACGGCAAGCGCGTGCAGCGCTTCACGCCCTTGCCTTGATTCCAGCTAACACCTGCTCACACTACGGCGGCACGGAGCATTAAAAAGGGTTAGGTAAAAGGGCTCTGACCCTCATGGCACTGTCTTAAGCACCTTTGATCGAGGATACGGCGCCGGGGGGGCTAAGGAGCGACGAGTAGCCCGCATGAAGCGACAGCGAAATGCGGGGGAGCCCGCCGACGGCACCGTCCATCCCCGGATTCCGCTCCGCGCTCCATCCGGGCTACAAACTTGAGTCGCCACGGAGTCTACGCTTAAGGTAGTGCCATTGAAGACTCATACCTTATACCATCGCGTTAAACGACAGGGTTTTCGGCTGGCTCGAAACCGCGTCCCAGTATTG
>DATGVQ010000014.1:0-11975 GCA_035300145.1 Acidiferrobacterales bacterium
GCTGGGCTCGGTCGACCAGGCGTTTGAGGGGCCGGCGATCGTTTACGTCGCGCGCAAGGACTGGGTCAAGGCGAATGGGGACAAGGTCGTGCGCTTTCTGCGTGGGGCGATGCAAGGCGCGCAATGGCTGTACGATCCTAAAGAACAAAACCGAGGCGATTAATCTGCTGGTGAAGACGATCAAGGCCAGCGAGGCCGATTCCGCGAAGACCTACGAGGCCTATATTGAGCGCGATAAGGTCATCGCCGTCGATGCGGAGCTGCCGCTTAACCACATCGAGAATTATCTGAAGGTGCGCAACGATCCCGAGCAAAAAAACATGGACCCGAACCAGTATGTGGATCTCCGCTATCAAGCCAAGGCCAAACAGGAGGGAATCCATTAAACGAAAAGAGCGGCGAACAAGTAACTTTCCTGACTGCAAACAGGGATAAAACGTGGCCACATCCGCGGATCCGGCGCCGATGCCGCGTCGAACGACGGAAATAAAATCAGCCGGCGGCGCTTTGCCGGCCACGCGCGAGGCGCGGTTGACGCGCCGGCGCGCGGTTTATTCCATCGCGCTGGGATTGATCGCCTGGGAGCTGACCGGCCGTTTCCTGATCACGGATAAGATTTTGTTTGCGCCGTTTTCCAAGGTGATGCAGACCGGCTGGCAACTGCTGCAGAGCGGCGAGATATGGCCGCATGTCTATATCAGCGCGGTCGAATTCTTGCTCGGCTTCGGGCTGGCGGCCGCTGCCGGCGTGATATTGGGCGCGTTGATGGCCACGAACCGCTTGATCCAGGACTATATGGATCCCTGGGTGTCTTTCTTTTACAGCAGCCCGTTGGTGGCGTTGACGCCCTTTTATATTTTGGTATTCGGCGTCGCCTTGGGTTCCAAGATCGCGATCGTCTTCACCGTGGCCATTTTCCCGATTCTGCTTAATACCTTCGTGGGGATACGCTCTACCGATCCGCACCTGCTGGAGGTGGCCCATTCCTTCAACTGCACGCGCTTGCAGATCTTCGGTAAGATATTGTTCCCCTCCGCCCTGCCGTTCGTCATCACCGGCTTGCGGTTGGGGATCGGCCGCGGCCTTACCGGCGTGGTGGTCGGCGAACTGTTCGCTTCGCAGTCGGGGGTCGGCTATTTGATCGCCGCCGCCGGGCAGAGCTTCGATACGCCGCTGGTATTGCTGGGTGTATTGTTGTTTTCACTGGCCGGCGTGTTGCTGATGGGTCTGTTGAAATGGCTGGAATTGGTCTTAGCCCCGTGGCGGCAGACCCTGAAGTTCAAATAGGAGTGGCTTCATGCCGCCCACACCGAAACTGTCGATAAAAAACATCAGCAAAAGCTTTTCCGGCCGCAGCGGCGATGTAAAGCAGGTGCTGCACGAGGTCAGCCTGGAGATCGAAGCCGGCGAGTTCGTCGCCGTCGTCGGCGCGAGCGGCTGCGGCAAGACCACGTTCATCCGCATCATCGACGGCCTGATTGAGCCCGACGGCGGCGAGGTGCGCATCGATGGGCACGTCGTGACCAACCCGGGACCGGACCGCGGTTTTGTTTTCCAGCATGATTCCCTGTTCCCCTGGCGCAGCGTGCTCGCTAATGTCTTGTTCGGTTTGGAGGCCCGGGGCCAGCCGCGCCGCGCGGCGGCGGCGAGTTCCCGGGAGCTGATCAAGCTCGTGGGCTTAAGCGGTTTCGAGGACCATTATCCGCACGAACTTTCCGGCGGCATGCGCCAGCGCGTGAACCTCGCGCGCGCGTTGGCGGTGGACCCGCAAGTGCTGTTGATGGATGAACCGTTCGCCGCGCTGGATGCGCAGACGCGCGAGATCATGCAGCGGGAGCTGCTCAAGATCTGGGAACAGCGTAAGAAGACCGTGATATTTATCACTCACCAGATCGATGAGGCAATTTATCTGGCCGATCGCGTACTGGTGTTCGGCTCGCGCCCGGGATGGGTCAAGGCCGACATCCGCATCCCGTTCGCGCGCCCGCGCGCGCTGGCGGTCAAGCGCACCCCGGAATTCATTGGCTATGTAGACCGGATCTGGAATCTGATTGAAGACGAGGCGGTGCGGGCCATGGGGTCGGAAACGCCGGAGACATGATTTCGCAATTTTGGCCGGTGGGCGATTTTAATTCGAGGAGAAGCGATGGATATTGAAAGACCGGTAAACACGCGCCCCGGCGCGCGGGAATGGGGCAGCGATTATCTCGCGGAACTGATACGCGCGCTGGATCTAAAATTCATCGCGCTCACGCCCGGCGCCAGCTTTCGCGGACTGCATGATAGTCTGGTCAATCATCTGGGCAATGACAATCCGCGCATGCTGTTGTGCCTGCATGAGGAGCATGCCGTGGCCATCGCCCACGGCTACGCCAAGGTCACGGGCAGGCCCATGGGCGCGATCCTGCACAGCAACGTCGGGCTGATGCACGCCTCCATGGCGATTTTCAACGCCTGGTGCGACCGCGTGCCGGTGCTGATCTTCGGCGCCACCGGCGCGGTTGACGCCGCCCGGCGGCGGCCGTGGATCGAATGGATCCACACCGCCAAAGATCAAGGCGCGCTGATCCGGGACTTCACTAAATGGGACGACCAGCCGGCGTCGCTCGCGGCCGCGGCGGAATCCATGCTGCGCGCGGCCATGCTCGCGCAAACGCTGCCGCGCGCGCCGGTGTATGTGTGCTTCGACGTGAGCTTGCAGGAAGCGCGCATTACCGAAGACCTGGCCCTCCCCGAGATACCACGTTTTCAAACGCCGCCGGAGGCGGCGCCGTCCGCCGCCGCGGTGCAGCGAGCCGCGGTGCTGTTAGCGCGCGCGAAAAACCCGCTGATCCTCGCCGGCCGCGTATCGCGCGACTTACAGGCGTGGCGGCAGCGCGTCGAACTGGCGCAGGCGCTGAATGCCAAGGTGTTGACCGATCTGAAGTTGGGTGCGGCGTTTCCTACAGAGCATCCATTGCACGCGGCGCCGCCGGGTATCCGCCTGTCCGAGCAGGGATTGCAGGTATTGCGCCAGGCGGATGTGGTGTTGAGCCTGGACTGGGTGGACTTGGCCGGTACGCTGAAGCCGGTCTGGCCCGACGCGCACGTGCCCGCGCAAATCATCCAATGCTCCGTCGATTCTTATATACACCGGGGCTGGAGCATGGATTACCAGGGACTACCGCCGATGGACGTGCAGTTGCTGTGCGAACCGGATGTGCTCGTGCCGCTGCTGCTGGCGGAAGTCGGAACGCAACGAGGTAAGATCAAATCGTGGGTGTCGGCGCCGAAAAACATATTAGAGCCCGAAGTCGATGCGGAGATCGGCATCCGCGTTTTCGGCTGGCTGTTGCAACAGGCGACCGCGCAAGAAGACGTTTGCCTGATCCGCCTGCCGCTCGGCTGGGCGGGCGATACCTGCCGCTTTCGCCATCCCCTGGATTACTTGGGCTCTGACGGCGGCGGCGGTATCGGCTCGGGTCCTGGCATGGCCGTGGGCGCGGCGTTGGCCTTGCAGGGGAGCGGCCGCCTGCCGGCGGCGGTGCTGGGCGATGGCGATTTTATGATGGGCGTCAGCGCGGTGTGGACCGCCGCGCACTACCGCATCCCGCTGTTGATCCTGGTCGCCAACAACCGTTCGTTTTTCAATGACGAAATCCATCAAGAAAAAGTGGCGCGCCAGCGCGCGCGGCCGGTGGAGAACAAATGGATCGGCCAGCATATCGGCGATCCCGATATCGATATCGCCGCGATCGCGCGTGCGCAAGGCGCGCTGGGATGGGGGCCGGTGGCGAGCGTGCGTGAACTTAATGCGGCATTGCCCGAGGCAATCGCGCAGGTCAAGGCCGGGCACACCTGCGTCGTGGACGTGCGCGTGCGGCCGGAATACGACGAGACCATGGCTAAGGGATTAGTGACGGAATTAGGACACGTAGAGAAGAGATGAACATGGAAGGCCACCTTAAAACCAAGTTCGCACCTAATTTTAAGCGCTGCGAGCCTGGTAATCCAGCGGGCGCGGACATCCTGTAGAGAGTTAATGACTTGTCCGGATTTGTAGCACGTGATCTGTCCAGTTTAGGGTACCTCCGAAAGGCGGTGTGATAAAGAAGAAAAATAATATCGCCCATTTCTTCCTAGTTGAAGATAGGTGATCTAAAGTTACTTTAGAGAAGCGAACGAGCCTCTGAATGGCGTAAGCGTACAAAGTGACGCCCAATTATATAGGAGAGTGACATTCATGTCACTCGGTTAAGCCCCCAACGCCCCGGAAATAGGTGGGCTGAACACTTCTGGTGGTAGGCTTTTGTTGCGAAACGCTCGTGCAAAGAAGCGACGACCTAAGAATCTGCCACTGTTAACCGTGCCACGTCAGGTTGCGCGTGACCTGATTCTTGCGCAGAGAACGCTTAACCGAGTGACATGAGAGAGTGACATGAGTAAGTTGAAACAACATCTAAACGCAGTGTTGTTTATTTTGTTGGCGGGCGTTCTTTTTGTCGGATGCGGAAAAGAAGAAGAAGAGAAAATGATGACCACGCGCGACATCTATCTCTATCAGGCTCCAGATCGCGACCAGAAATTGGTTGAAAGGGCGAAAAAGGAAGGTAAAGTTGTTATGTACGCGTCTATGGAGCTAAAAGATTTAACTCCGATCACCCAGGCGTTTGAGGGAAAATATGGCATCAAAGTAGAGCCGTGGCGCGCTTTTCCTGACAAAGTCGTTCAGCGGGCTCTGATTGAGGCCAAGGCCGGTCGGCACGATGTCGATGTGCTGGAACTGAATGGGCCTAAGATGGAGATTTTCTATCGGGAAAACCTTTTGGAAGAGTTTTATAGCCCCAACATACCGCCGGAAGCTATTCCAAAACACAAACATTACGTGCCGGCGCGGTTTACGTTTATTGTGATGGCCTATAACACGAAGCTGGTCAAGCCCGAAGATGTGCCCAATTCTTATGAGGATTTGCTAAAACCAAAGTGGCGAGGCAAGATCGCGATAGAACCGTCCGATGTCGATTGGTTCGCGGCCGTAGTGAAAAGTATGGGAGAAGAAAAGGGACTGGACTATTTTAAGAAGCTGGCCAAAATGCAACCGATAATAAAGGACGGCCATACCGTGATTACCGAGATGGCTGCTTCCGGCGAAATTCCCATTTCGTTAAATGTTTATAACCATCTTGCTGAAGGGCTAAAGAAAAAAGGCGAGACCATAGAGTGGAAGGCGTTGCAGCCTGCGTTTGGCGCGGCGGGTGGAATCGGTCTCACCAAAGATGCACCCCATCCTTATGCAGCTCTGCTTTTTGCTGATTTTATCCTATCGGAGGGACAGCAGATTCTTAAAGATCGCGGCCGGGTTCCTGCCAGTCTTGCCGTGGACAGTGAACTGAATAAATTTCAATACAAACTTATCGATCCTGTCATTGTTTTAGATGAATGGGACAAATGGAGCAAACTCTGGGCTGATCTGTTTCTGGGCGGTAAAGCGATCAAGAAAGAGCAATAAATAATTACTCGACTTAAGGCCGGCAGTGAATAACCGGTTCAAGCTGTTATTCATTGGCGAGGACGAGGGGGACGAAAAGGTGTTCGATGTCTATCCGCTTTGTCATGAAGCGTTGATCGACAAGATACTGCACCAGCGCCTCCAAGGTCGCACGGTTGGGTTCGAGGCCGTAAGGCCAGGGGTCCTTGCCGAACACGGCCTCCATTTCGTCCAGATCGTCGAACAGCCACGGCAACATGTAGCGATTAGTGCCGCTGAAGCGCATCTGCTCCAGGCACTGGTCCTTGGCCTGCACGAACGCCTTGTACATGCTTTCCGCGATCCAGGGCTTGGCTGCATGCAGTTCCTCGCGTATGACGATCGCATGCATGATGGGAAATATACCGGTCTTGCGATAATACTCGCGCTCGACTGTGCGCGAATCGGGGAATAGCCTCGCGATGTGAGGATGAGAACCCATGGCCGCCGGCCGGCGTGCGCCGATAACCGCGTCCAACTTGCCGTCCACCAGCAGTTGGTTGAGGGTGGTATGGGAAACGAACTCGATTTTCAACGGACCTTGAGGGCGGATATCCAACACGTCCTGCCGGCGCGGCGCGTTCATTCCGCCTTCAAACCAGTGGATGCCGTCGAGATCGACGCCGTACTCATGCTGCAGCATGCCGCGTATCCAGACCGCCGCTGTCTGGCGGTATTCGGGCACGCCGACGCGCTTGCCGTCGAGGTCCTTAGGCGCCTTGATGCCCGAGTTCATATTGATGAAGATATAACCGTGCCGGAACAGGCGGACCGGGAATATGGGTAGGGCGACAAACGGGAAATTCCCCTTGGCGCGCGATTGGATATATACCGACGCCGACATCTCCGACAGGTCAAATGAGTTTTTTTTCAGCATGCGCGCGAAGATCTCAGGCGGAGATTGAATCGGCACGTAGGTGAGATCGATCCCCTCCGGCCGCACCAGGCCGCTGCGCAGCGCCTCGGTGCGGTCGTAAGGTCCGCAGGCAAGTGTTAAGGGGAGATCCGCCATGTTGAGTGTTCCTGATATTTTATTCAGACGATAAACGTGATGTTGTATAGCGGCTGGTCACGATTGATCAGCCACACCTTTTTGCGCTTGATGCGCCAGCGCGGTCCGCCGGGTGACTCACGCACAAACAGATACTCAGCCCGGCCCGCAAGCAGCCGTTGCTCGCCCAATCCAAGCTGCGAGATGCCGCCCGGCCGTAACTCGGCCACAAGGAGATTGCATAGCACCTTCGCCTCTCCGTGGCCGGCGTCCGTGACCTCGACGTTTGCAATATAGTGCAGCGTACGGGACGGCGGATCTTGCGCATGCGCCTTGGTTTGCGTGATGCGAAACACGCGCTCCTCCAGCCGGCCACGGTCGTCGTAGATGATGGACGGCTCTCTATCCGGATCGCCGTCCACGGTGGGAAGCCAATAAAGGCAATCCTCGGTGAATAAGGCCAGCCACTGGTCGAAGCGGCGCTCGTCAAGCAGGCGCGCTTCTTGGATCAAGAGCGTCTCGGCTTCATCGCGCGTCATTGTCAGGGTTTCGGCGCGCCCCCGTCATGCGCCGTTTCCACTCGCGGTAGGCGGCGCGCTGCGGCGCTTCATCGGTGGAATGGGCGCCGACGTGCACGCCATTTTTGAGTGTCTCCCGGTGCATGCCGCGATGGATTAGCAGCCAATCCACGGCCTTCGCCTTCATGCCGGTCTGACTGGTGACGAATATTTCGATGTCATCAGGCGCGCCGAAACCGGCGGGGCCGAAGAAGCGCTCGTGAGTACGCAGGCGCTCGCGATTGAGTTCCTCCGGCGCGCCTTCCAGGCGCGTCGGGTGCATTACTACCACGGTCTCGTTGACCGACAGCGGTTTGATCACGCGAATATGGGATTCAAACAAAAACAGGTTCGGGAAGATCAGCAGATTGCGCTGGCCGAGGATCTCCTCCATGCGCTTGCGCCCGTAGGCCTGTTCCAGTTGCCCATGGTAGTCCGCCAGGCGCGGGTCGTGATAGTCGAACTGCCCGGCCATGCCGCCGTAGGGGCGATCGATAAAACCGTCGCCGTAACGGAGCCCAACCACCGAACCGGTGTTGCGGATAGCGACGAACTCCTGCACGGTTTTTTGCCCGGCGCGGCTCACGACCTTCATGAACGATTCGTGCACATAGTTGCCGTGGTAACCGTCGTTGCCGTTTTCCATTTGGAATTTCCAGTTGGCCGGATAAAAATACCGGTGCGCGCCGCGCGGCAGCGTGATTTTGCCGATGGGCGAGCGCTCGACCCACAGATCAATATATTGGGCGACCTGCGCCAGGCGTTGCGCCAGCGTCTCGCCATCGGCGCTCAGGCGGGCGAAGATCAAGCCGCGGTACGTGTCCACCTGCGCCCGCGCGAGACTCAAGGCGCCGTAGTTCATATCTTCCGGGTAGCCGCTCTTTTGCGCGGGCGCCACCAGGCTGCCGTCGCGCCCGTAGGTCCAGTTGTGATAGGGACAGCGGAAGTACTCTGTATTACCGCGCTCCGCGCGGCACACGACCGAGCCGCGATGGCGGCAGCGGTTCAGCATCACATGTATCTTGCCGTCCGCATCCCGGCTGACGATGGCGGGTTGCGTGCCGATGGTGGTGGTGAGGTAATCGCCCGGATTGGGCAGCTCCGATTCGTGCGCCACATAGACCCACGTGGTTTCAAAGATGCGCGCCATTTCCAGTTGGAAGATCGCCGGGTCGGTGTAAACCGCGGTGTGGACCCGAAAATCGCGCTCGCCCTCAATAACCAATTCTTCGGGGGATAAGGCCATGCTATATATGTGTACCCAAGTTCCAGGGAAATAGCATACCATAGCGCCGGGGTGCACGGTAAACAATGCACGCGACGCGCTCTAGCGTGCGCGCAAAGGCTAACCCCAACAACAGCGCTTTGCCGAAACATGAGAACAAAAATCCGCAATCCGAAAGATTTTTATGCCGGTTTCATTTTCATCGCCTTCGGCGCGATTGCCGCGCTGGTCGGGCCGCGTTACGGGTTGGGTTCGGCGGCGCGCATGGGGCCCGGTTATTTTCCCACCGCGCTGGGAATTATTTTGGTCTTAATGGGTTTCGCGATCTCCCTCCGTTCTCTCTGGCAAAGTGGGGAACGGATCGCGCCGTGGCAGCCGCGCCCGCTGCTGCTGGTGACCGCCGCAGTGGTCGCATTTGCATTTTTACTCGGTCCGCTCGGATTGGTGGGGGCCATTCTGGCGTTGGTGCTCTTGGCCGCCCTCGCCGGCCGTGAATTCCGCCCGCGCGAGGTGGCGCTGTTATATCTTGCCCTTACCATTTTGGCGGTCGGCCTGTTTGTCTACGGTCTCGGCTTACCGTTCCGGCTGTGGCCGCTATGACCGAAGTTCTTCATCACTTGAGTCAAGGGTTCGGCGTCGCGCTGACGCCGATCAATCTGTTGTATTGTCTCCTCGGTGCGCTGTTAGGGACGCTGGTGGGCGTGCTCCCGGGCATCGGCGCGCTTGCCACCATCGCCATGCTGCTGCCGATCACTTTCAGTCTTCCGCCGGTGGCGGCGCTCATCATGCTCGCGGGAATTTACTACGGCGCACAGTACGGCGGCTCGACCACCTCCATCCTCGTCAATCTGCCCGGCGAGTCCTCGTCCGTCATCACCTGTCTGGACGGATATGCCATGGCGCGTCAGGGTCGCGCCGGACCGGCGCTTAGTATCGCCGCCCTGGGTTCATTCTTCGCCGGTTGCGTGTCCACTTTGTTAATCGCCTTGTTTGCACCGCCGTTGGCCGAAGTCGCCCTGAAGTTTGGCCAGGCGGACTATTTTTCCCTGATGTTCTTGGGGTTGGTCGCCGCGGTGGTTCTTGCCCGCGGATCCGTGCTTAAGGCCATTGCCATGATTTTTCTTGGTCTGCTGCTCGGGTTAGTGGGGACTGACGTTTATACCGCCACCGCCCGCTTTAATTTTGGTTTGCCGGAGCTGGCCGACGGGATCGGCTTCGTGGTGGTGGCGATGGGCTTATTCGGCTTCGCCGAGATCATCGTCAACCTGGAGCGTGGGGACAAACGGCAGGTGTTTACCTCCAACGTCACCGGCCTGATGCCCACCCGGTCCGATCTTAAGGCGTCGTGGGGCGCCGTCGTGCGCGGCACGGGTCTTGGTTCGTTGCTCGGAATTCTGCCGGGCGGGGGCGCTATTTTAAGCTCCTTCGCCTCTTATACCCTGGAAAAACGTCTGGCGGCGGACCCGGGGCGATTCGGCAACGGGGCGATCGAAGGGGTGGCGGGGCCGGAATCCGCGAACAATGCGGCGGCACAAACATCGTTTATTCCACTTCTTACCCTCGGTATACCGGCGAACGCGGTTATGGCGGTGATGGTGGGGGCAATGACAATCCAAGGCATCACGCCGGGACCGCAGGTCATGACCGAGCACCCCGGGCTGTTCTGGGGTCTGATCGCCAGCATGTGGGTCGGCAATCTCATGTTGGTGGTGCTTAACTTGCCGTTGATCGGTATCTGGGTGCGCGTGTTGCGGGTGCCTTACCGGCTACTATACCCGGCAGTGCTGTTATTCTGCTGTATCGGTGTCTATAGCCTCAGCAACAGCACGGTTGACGTGCTTCTGACGGCCGGGTTTGGCGTGCTGGGATATATCTTCGTTAAACTGGAGTGCGAGCCGGCGCCGCTCCTGCTCGGCTTTATCTTGGGGCCGATGATGGAAGAGAATCTGCGCCGGGCGATGCTGCTGTCGCATGGCGATCCCATGATATTCTTTACCCGGCCTATCAGCCTCTCGCTGCTGATTGCGGCTGTGCTGCTGCTGCTGCTGATTACTATTGTCCCGGCAGTGCGGCGCAAGCGCGAAGAAGCCTTCCAGGAGACGGAGTAGGCTGCCGAGATAACGGTGAAATCCAACTGATATTATCTAAGGAGAGGACACATGCGATTGGTAACTTCCGTTTTAACTCTGTTGTTCGCAGTTTCCGCGCCGAGTTTTGCCACGGACAACGCTGCCGATAACTACCCCAATAAGCCGATCCGCTTGATCGTCCCTTACACACCCGGCGGCGGCTACGACATTCTGGCGCGCCTGCTCGGGCAAAAGCTGACGGAACGCTGGGGTCAGCAGGTGGTCGTCGACGACCGGGCGGGGGCGAACGGCAACATCGGCGCGGCCGCCGCCGCGAAATCCCCGCCGGACGGCTATACCTTGCTCATGGGCGGCATCGGCCCTAACGCCATCAATGCCAGCCTCTACGAGCTTTCGTTCGATCCGGTGAAAGATTTTGCGCCGGTCATGTTGGTCGCGACCTACCAGAATATCCTGGTGGTCAACCCGTCGCTGCCGGTGAAGTCGGTGAAAGAGCTGATCGCCCTGGCGAAGTCGAAACCCGGCCAGATTAATTATGCCTCCGCCGGCAGTGGCAGTACCCAGCATTTATCCGCGGAATTATTTAAAACCATGGCTGGCATCGATCTTGTTCATATTCCTTATAAAGGCAGCGCGCCCGGCATGACCGCCTTGCTTAGCGGCGAGGTGTCGCTCATGTTCAACAGCACGCCGACCACCTTGCCGTACGTCAAGACCGGCAAGCTGCGGGGGTTGACCGTGACCGGAAGCAAGCGCTCGCCCGAGGCGCCGGAGCTGCCGACGGTCGCGGAAGCGGGCGTTCCCGGTTATGAGGTGATCGGATGGTACGGCGTGCTGGCGCCGGCGGGAACGCCGAAAGAGATCGTCGTCAAGCTCAATAGCGAACTTGCTAAAATCTTGCAGCTTCCAGACATCAAGGAGCGCCTAAAGGAATTGGGAGTAGAAGCCGGCGGCGGCACTCCGGAGCAATTCGGCGATTACATTAAAAAGGAAATCGCCAAATGGGCCAAGGTGGTCAAGGAATCGGGCGCCCGGTCGGACTAAGGGTTTACCCGGTTAATGGCGTTAGACGTGGCGCTCCATCCCTGGCGTTTGATGTAACCGCTTTACGTTCTTTCCAACTCGCATAGTCGAGTGAGTAGCGGATGAGGTACGCGATGCAGGTCTGAATCCGGGCTTCCGGGAATACCGCTTGGATCGCCAGATTTAGCTGGTAGTGGCCGTAAGAAAAGATCGATTTCGGCATATTTTTTCTGCGGTCCATCACGTTTACCGAGGGCTGAGCAACAACGGGGCAGGATAATGGTGATCTATTTAGCTTTGACAGATTTCAAGGAATCTTCCTGCAACAAGCCTTTGCCATTGCGGAGTAAATCGGCGAATTCATTCTCTGGGATCGGCTTGCTGAAATAATAGCCCTGCATTTCATCGCACTGATGGTTGCGCAGGAAGCTGACTTGGTCGCTGGTCTCTACGCCCTCAGCGATCACGTTGAGATTTAAGCTCTTACCCATCGCAATAATCGCTTCCGTAATGGCGGCATCGTCTCTATTCTCCATGATATCCTTAATGAAAGAGCGGTCGACCTTGATGGTGTTGATCGGAA
>DATGVQ010000015.1:0-59598 GCA_035300145.1 Acidiferrobacterales bacterium
CAAAATAGCCCACTAATAAAGAACCGATGGCATGGCGCTCGCCCGGCGTCCAACCGCCGATCACCAGCTCCTGGCGCTGATGATTTTTAACCTTTAACCAGGCGCCGCTGCGTTTGCCCGGATCATACCGGCTGTCCAGCCGCTTGGCGATAATACCTTCGAGATTTTTTTCCCGGCTGGCGGCCAGCATTGTCCACCCGTCTCCGCGATGGTAAGCCGGCGTTTGCCAAGCCGGGCCGGAGAGTTTCAGCGCCGCCAAATTTTCCCTTCGCTCAATATAAGATAGTGGCATTAGATTGCGCCCCTCCAGGTAAAGCAGATCGAATAGCATGTAGACGACGGGGGTTTCCTTCATCACCCGGCGCACGGCGCTGTCGCTCACAAGACCCATGCGTGTCTGCAGACGCTCGAAGCTGGGCCGGCCGTTCTCATCCAGCGCCACGATTTCACCGTCGAGCACGGCAGGCCGCGCCCCCAGCGCTTCGCCCAACGGGCGCAATTCCGGATATTGGCGGGTGATGTCCAGCAAGTTGCGGCTCTGGATGCGCACGCGGCCGCCTTCGATGTATAAAATTGCGCGGATACCATCCCATTTAATTTCATAAGCGTAGTGCGCATCATCCGAGGGCAAAGCAGAAAGCCTGGTCAACATCGGGACCAGCGTTTCCGGCATGGGTTCTAACGCCGGATTTTGCGGCGGATCCATGCGATGGATCATCCATTTTTTGCCGCCGGTTCGAAACAATACGTATTTTCCTTGCACCCGCCGGCCATGCAGGGTAACCACCACTTCGTCATCGCGGAATTTGTGGCATTCATACGTTCCTTTGTCCCAGATATAAACTTGCCCGGCGCCGTAATTCCCCTCCGGAATTTCGCCGGAAAAATTAATATACGATAACGGATGGTCCTCCACCCGCATTGCCAGGCGGTTTTTGCCGGGATCATCCGGGATGCCCTTAGGCACCGCCCAGGACACCAGCACGCCCTCCCGCTCCAAACGAAAATCCCAATGCAAATGGGAAGCATGGTGCTCTTGAATGACGAAACGTAAAGATCCGGCCGCAACGGCGGTATCGCCGGCTTGCTTCGGTTCTGGGGTGCGGGAGAAATTGCGCTTAGAGCGATATTGCGTCAGGCGCTGTTTGATTTTTCCAGACTTGGTCATCTTGTCTGCAACGCAGCCCATATTGAATGACAGTTGAGCAATCGAACCTACCTTGATCGTTACTCCTGCCCATCCGACTTTGATGCGATGCTTATCAATACGGCAAAAAGCTGATTATTTATGACAGAAGAACAAACTCGGCAAAAGACGAGAAAGTGGCTTTGATTACTGGCGGCGACAGCGGTATCGATCGCGCCATGAACAAGATGCTTTTTGAACCTCTTATTGCAGCTAAAACGGGCATCCCTGCCCTTACGCGACGCGCGTAATCAATCCCTTGTGCAGCATTGTGCCTGTGCATCAGGCCGGCATCTTCCGACTAAGGTCGGAGACAATTGATGTTCACAACTTGATTAGCGTACCGACACCCGCATCGGTAAGTACTTCCAGCAGCACGGCGTGCTCTACTCTTCCATCAATAATGTGCGCTGACTTTACGCCATTACGCGCCGCATCCAGTGCGCAATTTATCTTAGGCAACATACCTCCATGAATAGTCCCGTCTTGAATCAACGCGTGCGCCTGTTTTACCGACAGACCCGGCAACAATTGTCCTTGTTTATCCAATAAGCCGGCGATATTGGTCAATAAAATCAACTTCTCCGCCTGCAAAGTAATGGCGAGCTTACCGGCAACCAGATCGGCATTGATGTTATAAGTTTGCCCATCTTCGCCGACGCCGATAGGCGCAATGACCGGGATAAAATTTTTGGTATCGAGCAAAGCCACTAACGAGGGGTCGATGCTTTCCACCTCACCGACATGGCCGATATCAATAATTTCGCTCGGCAGCGTCTCGTCTGCTTGCGGCTTTTTCATCACCATCTTGCTGGCGCGTATGAGTCCGCCGTCCTTACCGGTCAGCCCGACCGCCTTGCCGCCATGGCGATTGATCAGCGCGACGATTTCCTTATTGACCAGCCCTCCCAGAACCATCTCTACGACATCCATAGTCTCCTGATCGGTCACGCGCATGCCTTGCACAAAATGGCTTTCTTTGCCGATCTTTTCCAGCAATTGGCCGATCTGCGGCCCGCCGCCGTGCACCACCACCGGATTCATGCCGACTAATTTCATCAGCACCACGTCGCGCGCAAAACTTTGTTTTAAGGCCTCATCGACCATGGCGTTGCCGCCATATTTAATAACGATGGTTTTGCCCTGGAAACGGCGAATATAAGGCAAGGCCTCGATTAAAAGCTGCGCCCGCTCAGCCGCGGATTTGGGTGAGAACGACATTACTATCCTCAATGATTTTTTAAGAAATTACCGTATTCCTTGGCCGAAGTCAGCTATTTAAGAAGAATTCTGGAAATAAAAAGGGCCGCTGAACGGCCCTTTTCAATGAATCCCCGGAATTGCAAGGGGTGTTAGCCCACCGCGATCTTTTTCGGTTTCACTTCGTCCGCTTTCGGCAATACTAATTCCAATATCCCGTCTTTGTAATTTGCCTTGACTTTCTTTTCGTCGATTTGGGTGTCCAACCGCAGGCTGCGGGTGTACTTTCCATAGCGCCGCTCCTGGCGAATAACCCGATTACCCTCTTTCTCCTCGTGCTCTTCCCTGGATTCCCCGCTAATGGTTAATACCCCGTCCGCCAAGGTAACTTCGATGGCGTCCTTGGGTACCCCCGGCATTTCGGCGCGAATCAAATACTCATTATCCCGCTCGGTGACGTCGATTGCCGGCACCAGGCCTTGGCCAGTTACCTCGCCAAATCGGCGCAAGGGGCGGAAGAAGCCTTCAAATAAATTATCAAAATCATCGCTCAAAAGATTACGGCTAGGCGTTTGTTGCATTAACGTGTTCATCCCAATCACCTCCAAAATTTAAATATCAATGGTCCACCCATGCCGCTATATCTGGGGATACTTTTATAAAATTTCAAGCGGCCAAAAAGGGTAGAAAAGGTCTCAGGCGTTAGAGAATATAGCGGGCCAAATCTTCATCCCCCGCCAGCTCAGCCAAATGGGCGTCCACATAGCTGGCGTCGATGGTAATCTTTTGACCGCTTTGGTCGGCGGCTTCAAACGAGGCGGTTTCCAGCAGACGCTCCATGACGGTATGCAGGCGCCGGGCGCCGATATTTTCGGTCTTCTCGTTGACCCGCCACGCGACTTCGGCGAGACGGCGAACGCCATCGGGCACGAACTCCAATTGCAATCCCTCCGTTGCCATGAGCGCCGCATATTGTTCCGTCAGGGAAGCGTCCGGTTCGGTTAAAATCCGCACAAAATCCTCCACATTCAAGGCCTCCAGCTCGACCCGGATGGGCAAACGCCCTTGTAATTCCGGGATGAGATCGGACGGCCTGGATAGATGAAACGCGCCGGAGGCGATAAAAAGAATATGATCGCTCTTCACCATGCCGTATTTGGTCGAGACCGTAGACCCCTCCACCAGCGGCAGCAAATCCCGCTGCACGCCTTCACGCGAAACGTCCGGCCCGCGCGTATCGGAACGGCCGACGATCTTATCGATCTCGTCAATAAAAACAATGCCGTTTTGTTCTACCCGCTCCACCGCCTTGGCTTTGAGGTCGTCGTCGTTGATTAACCGCGCCGCCTCATCTTCAGCGAGCAGCTTCATGGCCTCCTTAATTTTCACTTTGCGCGACTTGGTGCGGCGATTGCCGATGCCCTGAAACAGGCTTTGTAATTGGCTGGTCATTTCTTCCATGCCCGGCGGGGCGAAGATTTCCACCCCCAACGGCGCCGTCCGGAGTTCGATCTCAATCTCCTGCTCATCGAGGCCGCCTTCGCGCAGTTTTTTACGGAAACGCTGGCGCGCGGCGCTGTCGCCTTCCGCCCGGGAGGTCTCCGCGCCGATGGCATAAGGCATATCCCGCGCGGAAGGTAACAAAATATCCAGTATCCTGTCTTCGGCGGCGTCTTCGGCGCGTTGCCGCACTTTGGCCATTTCTTCCATGCGGGTCATCTTCACCGAAACTTCCACCAAATCACGAATGATTGAATCGACATCCCGGCCGACATAGCCGACTTCGGTAAATTTAGTCGCCTCTACCTTGATGAAAGGCGCTTGCGCCAATTTCGCCAGGCGGCGCGCGATTTCGGTTTTGCCCACGCCTGTCGGCCCGATCATCAGGATATTTTTCGGGGTGATTTCATTGCGCAGTTCGGCATTCGCCACTTGCGCGCGCCGCCAGCGGTTGCGTAACGCGATAGCGACCGCGCGTTTGGCGGCGTTTTGGCCGATGATATGTTTGTCCAGCTCCTGGACGATTTCACGTGGAGTCATTGATGACATGGCAATTAAATTTCTAGCTCTTCAATAGTCAAATTATGATTGGTGTAAATACAGATATCGGCGGCGATACCCAAGGATTTTTCCACGATCTCGCGGGCGGAAAGCGAGGTATGGTCCAATAAGGCGCGCGCGGCGGCCTGCGCGTAGGGGCCGCCTGAACCGATGGCGATCAAGCCGCCTTCCGGTTCGATGACATCCCCGCTGCCGGTAATGATGAGCGAGGCGGTCTTATCCGCCACTGCCAGCAACGCCTCCAAGCGGCGCAGAATGCGGTCGGTGCGCCAATCCTTCGCTAACTCGACGGCCGAGCGCATGAGATTGCCTTGGTGCTTTTCCAGCTTGGCTTCAAAGCGCTCAAATAGGGTAAACGCATCCGCGGTGCCGCCGGCAAAACCGGCGATAATACGGTCTTTATAAAGGCGCCGCACCTTACGGGCGTTGCCTTTCATGATGGTGTTGCCCATCGATACCTGGCCGTCACCGCCGATCACAACCTTTTGCGCCTGGCGTACAGAAAGAATGGTGGTTCCGCGATATTGTTCCAAGAAGAGTTCCTATAAAAATTCCAAAGTGTATAGATGGAGGCGGTGGAACGAAAAGCCAAGCTATTTTACCCCAAAAGCCCCTTTCTCCACCTGCATTTGGTGCAAATTTTGCAGAGAATCTAGAAAAGCTTTTTTGCTATTCGGCGACCTTAAACCTGGCATGTACGTTTCCGAGTTGGATCGCCCATGGCTGGAAACTCCCTTTTTATTTCAAAGCTTTAAGATGGCTCGGACGCGGTGGATTTTTTTCTCGCCCGCGGGTGCGCCTGATCGTAAACCTTGGCTAAGTGTTGAAAATCCAAGTGAGTATAAATCTGCGTGGTGGAAATGTCGGCGTGCCCGAGCAATTCCTGCACCGCGCGCAGATCACTGCTGGACTCCAGCAGGTGGCTGGCGAAAGAGTGACGCAACATATGCGGGTGGACCGGCATCGCCAGTCCCTGGCGCAGCCCCCAATAGCGCACCCGCTGTTGTACCAAACGGATGCTCAAGCGTTCCCCGGAGCGATTGATAAACAAAGCTTCCGTATCGGCCGCGGCTTTAAGCGCGCGTGCCGGGAGCCAGCAACTTAACGCTTCAAGAGCGTAACGGCCTACCGGCACGTCACGTTGTTTCTTGCCTTTACCGGTTACCCGCACGGTGCCATCGAAAAGATCCGGCAGATCTAACGCGACCAGTTCGGCGACCCGCAAACCGGAGGAATATAATAATTCCAGTATGGCGCGGTCGCGCAATGTGAGAAAAACCCGGTCCTCCGCGGCAACCGGCATGAGCCTACCGGCTTGCTCGACGCTGAGTGTTTCGGGCAGCAATTTTGCCGACTTAGGTCCACGAATGCCGACGATGGGATTCTGCTTAACCAATCCTTGGCGCAACAGATAACGGTAGAAGGAGCGCGCCGCCGAGAGCATGCGCCGTATGCTCTTGCCGGCAAGGCCTCGGCGATGCAGGGAGGCGGCGTAGGTGCGCGCCTGATCGATATCAAGATCGGCCCACTTCTTAATATTTTGTTTGTTGCAAAAGGCGTGCAGACAAGCCAGATCACGCCCATAATTTTTAATTGTGTGCGGGGATAAGTGCCGGTTTTGCAGATGCGCGAGAAATTGCTTTATGTGCAGCGTTTCGGCTTTAGTCATGAGAATTGAACAGAAGCCGGCATGCATTAGGCATGAAGATAACGCGCCACTCCACGCATTAATAGCTCTCCCAGGCGGGTAAGGTAGATGGTGCCCATTTCCGGATGGAACCGGTGCGGATCGCGGCTGCCCATGCAAAGCAACCCCTCACGCAAGGGGTCTTTGAGCGCAATCAAGGTGGTGGATTTAATTTCGGAAGCGAGCTCGGAAAATAAATAGGCCATCGTTTCCGTCTCATACCTACCGCCACAGACGGGGCCCTTCGCGCGGCATTGTTTTATAAGTGCTTGGAATTCTTCATCACCAGCAGTGATAAATTCCGGCCTGCCATGATGGCCATCAACTTCCGCATTAAGCAGAATCACCACCGCATCCAGCTTAAATTCCTGCCGCAACATATCTTTCGCGGTATCCAACACATCGTCCAACGATGCCGAATCCACCATCGCCACGGCAAAGCGGTGCAAACGCTCGCTCAGGATATCGTTCTCGCGCGCAACCGTAACAAGCTCACGCATTTGTTGCTGCACGGCCAGGTTGCGATCGCGTAACACCTGCACCTGGCGCTCGATCAGGGAAATGGCCTTGCCGCGCCCCACATGCGGCAGGCGTATAGCCGCCAAAATGTCCGGGCGGCGCTCAAAATACTCCGGATTGTCTTCCAGATATCTGGAAACAGCCTCCTCCCAGGATAATTCTTCGCTCGGTAATTTTTTGCTCATAAATTATCCAAATTGATGCTGCCGTCATAAACCGTAGTCGCCGGGCCCGTCATCCATACCGGCTCTCCCTCTCCTTGCCAGAATATGCGCAACCTCCCGCCACGCACTGCCACCTCAACGGTATCGTCAAGCAGATGTCTTAGGCGCCCCGCAACTACCGCGGCGCAAGCGCCGCTGCCGCAGGCCAGCGTCTCGCCCGTTCCGCGTTCGTATACCCGCAAACGGATATGTGTCCTATCTATTATTTGCATATAGCCGGCATTGCCACGCTGCGGGAAGCGCACATGATTTTCTATCAGTGGTCCCTGGCTGGTAACCGGTGCGCGCTCCACATCCTCTACAATCTGCACTGCATGTGGGTTACCGACAGACAGCACGCTCACTGGTACAATTTCTCCCCCGATATCCAAATTATAGACGGGTTGCCTACGCTCCGCCTGAAAAGGCACGTGAGCCGGGTCGAATTGCGGCACACCCATGTTGACTCTCACTTGCCCATCGGCCTCAACAGTGGGGTAGATGATACCGGATAGGGTCTCTACTGCAAGCTCGCTCTTGTCAGTCAAGCCTTTTTCGCGTACAAAGCGGGCGAAGCAACGCGCGCCGTTACCGCATTGCTCAACTTCGCCGCCATCGGCATTGAAAATTCGGTAACGAAAATCAATGTTCTTTTTATCAGAAGCAGCGACCACCAGAACTTGATCGCAGCCTATACCGAATCGCCGGTCGGCGATTTTGCGTATCTGCGCCGGGGTTAACGAAAACGACTGGCGCACACCGTCCAGCACGACGAAATCATTACCTAAACCATGCATCTTCGTGAAAGCAAGCAACATGGTACAAGATTACCGCGCCTGTAAAGGTAAATAAATATAAAGGTAAATAAATATTAAAATGGCTTCTTAATGAGTGAGTTCTGGCAAAAATCCCTGGAAAAGATCAAACGCAGGCGCTGGTTGCGTAATACGTTGGGGTTTTTTCTGGTCATCGGCGGCGTATTGGGGCCGTTTTTACCGGTCTTGGGGATTTGGATGTTGCCGCTGGGATTAATCTTGTTATCGATCGATTTTCCTCGGGCCAAACGTTATCACGACCACTATCACGCGTGGTGGGAACGACGCAAGCAGAAAATTAAGTCTCGCGACAAAAACGGCCGAACGCGATGATATGCCGGTCGCTGACGAACTGCGTCTGCAGATACGGGAGCCCGGCCTGCCTTAACTGCTGCTGAATCTCTTCCAATCGATAAGCGGCAAACAGGGAATTTAAGAAATCGCGCTTTAAAATCGCCGGTTCAGCGGCGGCATAGTTCTCTACCAAAGCTTCAGCCTCGGCGCGCGACGCGGGGCGCGCCAAATCCATTACAAAGATTGCCGCACGTTTTGCCGCCAGCGCTTTAATCGTTCGCCACAACACCATGGGATTAGCCAGATGATGCAGCAGGCTATTGCTAATCACGGTATCAAACTCGGTTTGCGGCAGAACAGCATGGGGAAAAGCCAATGGCAAGCGCGCTCGGATCAGGCGCACCCGGGGCCGCAACCCCTCGGCCGCCAAAGCGGTGCGGCCGAAGGCCAGCATCGCCTCTGAAGCATCTACACCCACGATCTCGCATTCCGGATAAGCCTTAGCAAACCGGATCGTAATGTCCGCCGGGCCGCAACCCAGATCGAGGACGCGCGCCACCCGGTGATGCGCGAAACATTGTTTGAAGTGATTGACGAAGGCTTGATGCGGCTGGGAAAAATCCGCCAGTGCATAGGCGCGCGCCTGTTCCGGATCATCCATTACTTCCGCTTCCGGGATTCTATCCATCGCCTTTAATTTGGGAGCAGCGATTCCGGCGCGATCAATTCCGCTACCGTCTCCCGGCGGCGCACGACGTAAAACCTGTCACCGTCCACCATCACCTCGGGTGCGCGTGGACGGGTATTATAATTCGAACTCATGGAGGCGCCGTAAGCGCCGGCGGAATGAACGGCGAGCCAGTCGCCGGGCGCAATAGTTAATTCGCGCCCGCGGCCGAGAAAATCCACGCTCTCGCATACCGGGCCGACCACATCATATGTTCGCGCGGGCGCTTGCGTTTGCCGTACCGGCACAATTTCTTGCCAGGCATCGTAAAGCGCCGGCCGCATCAGGTCGTTCATTGCCGCATCGACGATGGCGAAGTTCTTTGCCTGCGTTAGTTTTAAATATTCCACGCGCGTCAACAATAAACCTGCGTTGCCGACAATGGCGCGGCCGGGTTCGATCAGGATGCGCAACTGGCGATAGGCGGCGCGCGATTTCTCTAACCGGCGTATTATCGCCGAAACATACTCCATAGGCGTGGGCGGGGTTTCATCGCGGTAGCGGATACCCAACCCACCGCCGAGATCGAGATGCTGCAATACGATGCCCTTCATCGACAACTCGCCGACCACGTGCAATACCCGTGTCAAGGCATCGGCAAACGGCGCGAGCTCAGTGAGCTGGGAGCCGATATGGCAATCAATGCCGGTAATCGCGATATGCGGCATTTCCTGCGCCTGCATATAAAAAGTGTGCGCCCGATCAACAGTGATGCCGAATTTATTTTCCTTAAGCCCGGTCGCGATATAGGGATGGGTGCGGGCGTCTACATCCGGATTGACACGCAATGACACCGGCGCACGCCGGCCTAACTCACCCGCTATTTGATTTAACCGCTCCAGCTCGCTTTTGGATTCGATATTGAAACAATGTATTCCCACTTCCAATGCACGGCGCATTTCTTCGGCGGTCTTGCCCACGCCGGAAAAGATAATTTTATTCGGATCGCCACCGGCCGCGAGTACCCGTTCCAGCTCGCCGCCGGAGACAATGTCAAAACCGGAGCCGAGGCGCGCCAGAACATCAAGCACCGCTAAATTGGAGTTCGCTTTGACGGCATAACAGACTAGATGCACGTGTTCGCCGAAGGCGACGTCAAATGCGCGCCATTGCGCCTCAATCATGGCGCGCGAATAGACATAGCACGGCGTACCCACCTGCTTGGCAATATCGGCAAGCGGCACGTTTTCGGCAAATAAGTGCCCGCCGCGGTAAATAAAGACTTCCATCAAGGCTGATAACCCGGCGCTGACGGCGGAACTACCCGTTCCTGGCCGTCTTTCTGAGGAAGATAAAGCGGACCTTTCTTGCCGCAGCCGGAGATCAGCAACATGCCGAGCAGTACGACCGGCAATAGAAAGGTGAAGCGCAATGAATGATAACCATTCATAAGGAATTTCCTAGTTCAATAGGGGCTGTAGTTTAGCCTGCTTGGCTTCAACTATAAACATTTTACCTTAGCGCTTAACGATCCATCAGGGACCGGAATAGACCTAGGCCTTGTTCACCTGCCAGGTGCTCGGTAACATACTTGTATGATGAATGACGCTGAATTCCAGCAGCAAGTGGCGGACACCTTACTGCGCATCGAGCAGGCGGTAGAGGCTAGCGGCGTGGATATTGAATTCGAGAACGCCGGCGATATCCTGACGTTGGAATTTGAAAACGGCAGCAAAATTATCATCAACAAACAGGGCGCCGCCAAACAGATATGGGTGGCGGCGAAAGCCGGCGGGTTTCATTACAACTATGATGCCGCACAAAACCGCTGGCTAAACGATCAAACCGGCGCGGAACTCATGCAAGAGCTATCGCGACTGGTCAGTACGCAGGCCGGAAGTCCCGTTAGTTTGCACGGACGGCATGAATAGAAAATACGGAGCTAAAAAATTTTTCCCCTGCGCGGATACGGGCGAATGGCAAGGAAAGTGATAATTACCGCCAGCGCAAATAATAGGTAAGCGAGCGTAAATACGGATTCCGGCAGGTCGTAGTACAGCACGCGATGCAGCCAGCTCCGCATAAAACTGCCGCCATAGGGCCCCCTTAAGCGCAACGCATTTTCCCATTGGGTCAGCGGACAAGCGACGCCGATCAGAGATTCCACCGCGACAAATAAGATCGCGGCCAGGTGCGCCAAGCGAAACCAGGCATTGCGTATCCACCGCCAGCCCAGGGCGGCGCCGATCCAAATTAAAATCAGCCCGCCCACCACAAACATCACAAATAGAAAATGGACGGTCAGGATAATATCCGCAAATAACGCCATAAAGCCTGATTATTTTACAGTTGGAAATACCAGGCGCGCTATTTCGCGATAATGCTTGACAAAATGCGCTTTAATGCCCTTGCGGATATGCTCCGGCAATTCATCAAAATCACTTTTGTTGCCGTGAGGTAAAATCAATTCAGCAAGCTTCACCCGCCGGGACGCGATCACTTTTTCCCGTACGCCGCCGACCGGCAGCACATGGCCGGTCAAAGTAATCTCTCCGGTCATAGCTAAGGCGCGCGAGATCTTCTCGCTGCGCGCCAATGATAACAGCGCGGTCGCCATCGTGATGCCGGCGCTCGGCCCATCTTTAGGTATCGCCCCCGCCGGCACATGCAAGTGTAAATAGGCCTTATCAAAATAATTGTTTTTACCGCCGTACTGCTTGCAATGGGAAGCAATGTAACTATAGGCGATCTCGGCCGATTCGCGCATGACATCGCCGAGCTGGCCGGTCAACTTCAAACCACGGTTGTTGTGGTGCACGCGCGTGGCCTCAATGTCGAGCGTGGCGCCGCCCATCGGTGTCCAGGCCAACCCGGTAGTCACCCCGACTCCATGTAACGGTTTCACCGGCTGGAATATCGGCTTGTCGAGATATTCTTTTAGATTTTTAGTGGTGATTTTGATCGGCGGTTTCCCGCCCTTTAAGATCGCCACCACCGCCTTACGCACGATAGTGCCGAGTTTCTTTTCCAAATTGCGCACACCGGCTTCGCGCGCATAGCCTTCAATAATTTCGCGCACCGCCGCGGTTTCAATCTTAAGTTGCCCGCGCTTTAAGCCCGTCTTTTCCAGTTGCCGCGGGATCAGATGATTCTTTGCAATGGCGAGTTTTTCGCTCGTGATATAACCCGCCAGGCGAATCACTTCCATGCGATCTAACAGCGGGCGGGGAATGGTATCCAACTGATTGGCGGTGCAAATAAACAACACCTTGGAAAGATCAAAGCGCACGTCCAAATAATGATCAAGAAAGTCGGCGTTTTGCTCCGGATCCAATGCTTCTAGCAAAGCAGAGGCCGGATCCCCATGATAGGAAGAACCGATCTTATCGATCTCGTCCAGCATGATTACCGGATTCGCCACCCCAACCTCTTTAATAGCCTGGACGAACTTGCCCGGCATCGCGCCGATATAGGTGCGGCGATGCCCCTTAATCTCGGCCTCATCACGCACGCCGCCGACTGAGAAGCGATAAAACTTGCGCCCTAGGACGCTAGCCACAGAGCGCCCGATGGACGTTTTGCCCACGCCGGGGGGGCCCACCAGCAATAAAATGGAGCCCGCGACCTCACCCTTCATGACTCCTACCGCGAGAAATTCAATAATCCGGTCCTTGACATCTTCCAGGCCGTCATGGTCTTCATCCAATACCTTGCGCGCATAACCAAGGTCGATTTTATTTTGCGAATATGCGCCCCACGGCATGAGCGTAAGCCAATCGAGATAATTGCGCGTCACCGCATATTCCGGCGAGCCGACCTCCAGCATCGTCATTTTTTTTATTTCCTCCTCGATGCGTTTGTGCGCGCCTTCCGGCACGATCAGCTTTTCCAGGCGCGAGCGGAATAAATCCAATTCCGCCGTGCGATCATCCTTGGCGAGGCCCAGTTCTTTTTGAATCGCCTTGAGTTGTTCGCGCAGGAAAAATTGCCGTTGCTGTTCATTGATCTTTTCCTCCACTCGCTCGTTGATGCGCGCCTGCGCCTTCGCGATCTCAACCTCCTTTTTCAGCAGCACCAGCACTTTTTCCAGGCGATCCAAAATGCGCGTCGCCTCCAACACCTCTTGCAGCTCTTGTTTGCCGGCAGTGGTCAGGCTTGCGGCGAAATCCGCCAAACGCGAAGGCTCGTTCGGGCCAAAGCGGCTGAAAAAGAGTTTGAGCTCTTCCCCATACATGGGATTGAGCGGCAATAACTCTTTGATAGTGTTGATGATCGCGACCGAATAGGCTTTTAATTCCGGCACGTCTTGATAGGCGGTTTCCGGATAATATCGCGCCCGTACTACAAACGGCTTTTCCCTTGAAATCCAATCTTCAACCCGGAACCGCTGCAAGCCCTCGACATAAAGTTGCAGCTTATCTTGGAATTGTACGACCCGGTGGATGCGGCCCGCCGTCCCCATGCTGTATAAATCATCCGGCCCCGCCGCCGATGAATTGTCGCTGCGCGTTAGCACTAGCCCGATCAGTTTGTGCGCAGTTTCAGCGGCGCCTTCGATCGTGCGCAGCCACGGTTCGCGATCTACCACTAAAGGAATAGCCTGACCGGGAAAGAACGGACGGTTAACGAGTGGCAATAGGTGTAGGATGCTGGGCAATACCTCGCTTGGACGGGCTAATGGAGGAACATTGCCAATCGCTTCTGATTCACCTTCGGTATTAATTTGATTGCTATCTTCGGTCATTATCCTGTCTCCCTGCTTAAAATGGGGATCGGCGGCGCAACTTCAAGCAGGCGCTCCCCCCTTGCTCGGTTGCTTGGACCCAAAAGTAAACTCTTTGGTCTTATTGCAACATATGTTCTCCAGTGGGATAAAATTTAGCATGAGGAAATTCCTTGCCGGCCTTTTCAGTCTGTTACTTGCAGGCTGCGCCAGTCAAGTTCCGCGGACGGTGAGCGAACCGGCGCCCAGTAAGCTCAGCGTTGCGCAGGCGCGCGCCGACCAAGGACCGCTCGGCGCGCCAGTGCGCTGGGGCGGAACGATCGCCAAGGTAGAAAATCACAAGACCGAGACCTGGATGGAAATTGTCGAGCGCCCGCTTGATAACAACGGCCGCCCCCGGCAGCTCGACCAAAGCGGAGGCCGCTTTCTGGCGCGCATCGACGGCTTTCTCGATCCGGCAATCTATACCCCCGGGCGGCCAATCACGGCGGCCGGTTTGCTGCAAGAGAATATTACCCGCCCCATTGGCGACTACACTTACACATTCCCGGTAGTTAAAGTCACCAGCTTTTATCTGTGGCCGCCGTTATCGGAGCGTGTTTACGATGACCCCTGGTACGATCCCTGGTATCCGTGGCATTATCCTTTTTATGATCCTTGGTATCCTTACTTCCCTCATCGCTTGCCAAGGTAGACCCGGCGCTATCCGGTTTTTAACCGGTTTTACTCTGCTTGGCTTGCTGCTGACCGCCTGCGCGACAAACCCGAAGTGGGATATACGCGGGGTCGACAAGAATATCACTCCGGCTAAAGCGGTAACTGATATTCAGGCGACACGCGGCCGCATTGCGCAATGGGGCGGCGTCATTATAGGCGCGCAAAACTTAAAAGACGCGACCCAACTGGAAGTGCTGGCCTATCCTTTAGATGAGGCCGGCCGACCCAAGCAAGGTACTGCACCGTTAGGGCGGTTTTTGGCGCTAAAAAACGGTTACCTAGAAACAGTAGACTGGGCCGCCGGGAGATTAGCCACGTTTATCGGCCCGGTGCAAGATGCGCGCGCCGGCGCGATTGGAGAAACCAATTACACCTACCCGGTTCTCACCGTACAGCAATCGTACCTATGGCCGAAAACTTCTAACAATACGGAGCCGCGCTTCCACTTCGGCATCGGCATCGGCCTGCATAACTAGCAGGCCCCATTGCTCTTCCTTTCCCTCGGCTTCCCTGGGCCTCGGGATCGAGATAAGCTTTCCCACAGCCGGGGAGAGTCCGCCCGGCCCAAGATAAGGGGAGACATCATGACTAACAGCGGCATTGCCCGCGCGCGCGTACACGCGGCCGGGGGCACAGGTATAGCTTGGGTTCTGGGAGCGACGATGTTTGCAGGAATCGCCATATCGGCAATTGCTGCGGCGGCGCAAGGGATCGCTTCTGGGGAAGCGGCGGCGGGGGGGCCAAAGGCCGAGGGACAGAACATGCGGCTTCTCAGTAGCCACGACCTTCAGACCCGCAGCGCCTATCAGCCGGTTATCCATCCCCAGGGGAACCGCTGGATCCTCTACATCGGCCACCACGGCGGTGTACGGATGAACCCTCTTACCGGGGCGGAAGAGCCCAACGGCACCTCCATCCTCGACGTGACCAACCCGCGCGCGCCACGGTTTCTCATCCACATTCCGGGCGAGAAGGGAACGGATGTCGGCGGCCGCGAGCGCGGCGGCGCGCAGATGGTGCGGGTATGCGACGGACGCACCCTTCCGAAGGGCAACCCCGACAAGGTCTACATGCTGCGCACCTTTGGCGATTCCGCCAACGAGGTGTGGGACGTGACCGTGCCCGAAAACCCGTCACGGCTCGCCGTTATCGGCGGCGACTACAAGTCCACTCACAAGAACTGGTGGGAATGCGACACCGGCATCGCCTATCTCCCGGCGACCGCGCCCGGCTGGCGTGCGTCACGTGTCACCCGCATCTTCGATCTCTCAGACCCGGCGAACCCGGTCTTCGTTCGCGACTTCGGGCTATCCGACCAGCTTGCGGGCACGACCGGCTACCAGTCGGCCCAGATCCACGGAGCGATGTCGACCGGGCCAACCGGCAACCGGGTTTACTTCGGCTATGGCACCAACACCCGCGGCGTCGCTCAGATCGTGGATCGCGAGAAACTCCTCGCTGGTCCTTCGGCGCCGACGCGCGAGAACCTGCTCGCCCCTCAAATTGCGCGCATCGATCTGCCTGAAACGGTGGGGGCACACTCGACCTATCCGCTCCTCGGGGTGGAGGTCGCCGAGTACGACGAGGACAAGGTCGGGCATAAGCGCGACTTCCTGGTGGTGGTCAACGAATCCAACGTCAACGAGTGCCAGGAGGCGCGCCAGTTCGTCTGGTTCTTCGACATCACCGATGAGCGGCGCCCGGTGGGCGTCTCCACCTACACGGTACGGGAGGCGAGCGGCAACTTCTGCACCCGCGGCGGGCGCTTCGGCGCGCACTCGACCGAGGAGAACTTCACGCCCCTCTACTACAAGCGGCTGATGTTCCTCTCCTGGTTCAACGCCGGGGTGCGGGTGCTCGACGTGCGCGACCCCTACCGCCCGCGCGAGATCGCCTACTACATCCCTGCCACCACCGCCAAGACTGATCGCCGCTGTGTCGACGACGTTAATAAGGTGAACTGCAAAGTACAGATCCAGATCAATAACGTGGAGGTGGACGACCGCGGCCTGATCTATGCCGTCGACCGGGCGGACACCGGGCTCTTCATCCTTGAGCTGACCGGCGAGGCGCGCGGGCTCGCGCGCATCACCCGCCCGGCTGGAGAGCGTTGAGGCTGTTTCTAGGAACCCATAGCGACCGGGCGAACCAAGGCGGCGCATTCCTTTGCGCGCTTGCGCGCCCGTTCTACGTTATCCGCCGCCGCCAGCGCCACCCCCATACGCCGGCGTTCAAAAGAACGTGGTTTGCCGAATAGGCGCAAATTAGTTTCGGGTACGCGCAAAGCCTCGTCCACATTTTCGAAACTGATGCCGTCGGCCTCGATCCCACCGTAGATCACAGCGCTCGCGCCGGCGCGACGCATGCGTGTGCCCACCGGTAAACCAAGGATGGCGCGCACATGCAGCTCAAATTCGTTTTGCGCCTGCGTGATCATCGTTACCATGCCGGTGTCGTGGGGCCGCGGGCTGACTTCAGAAAACCATACGGTGTCGCCCTGGACAAACAATTCCACGCCAAAAATACCGCGCCCACCTAGCGCCCCTGTTATTTTAGTGGCGATATCTTGCGACTTAACCAAGGCCTTATCACTCATCGCTTGCGGCTGCCAACTTTCCACATAATCGCCTTTTACCTGAAGATGGCCGATCGGATCGCAAAAATGCGTTTCCACGCTCCCGTCCGCGCCTAAGGCGCGTACCGTCAGCAAGGTAATTTCGTATTCGAAATCGATCGCACCTTCGACAATCACACGCCCGACATTTACCCGAGTCCCGGTGGCCGCATAATCCCATGCCGTTTTTAATTCGTCGGGTGTGTCCACGCGTGACTGGCCTTTACCTGACGAAGAAACAACCGGCTTGACGATGCATGGATAACCAATACCGCCATCGACCGCCGTTTGCAATTCCTCAAAACTGGAAGCGAATGCATAGGGAGAAGCAGGCAAGCCCAATTCCTCCACCGCCAGGCGACGTATGCCTTCACGATTCATGGTAAGCCGGGCGGCGCGCGCCGTCGGAATAACTTCAGCAATGCCTTCGGCCTCGATTTCCACCAGCATCTCGGTCGCAATGGCCTCAATCTCCGGCACGATGATCTGCGGCCGCTCGCTCTCCACCAATTTTCGCAAAGCGCGGCCATCGGTCATGTCGATTACATGCGCACGGTGCGCGACCTGATGCGCCGGCGCATGCGCATAGCGATCGACGGCGACAACTTCCACACCCAGGCGCTGCGCGGCGATGGCAATTTCCTTGCCGAGCTCACCGCTACCGAGCAGCATAATTTTGGTAGCGCCGGGTGACAGCGGAGTTCCAAGCTTAACCATAGTTACAATTCAGGGTCGAAGATCTTTAGAAAAATTATTAGAAAAAGTTCTACTTCAAGCTCTAATCGATCTGGCAACGGCTAACGTTCGCCTGAAACCTCATTCAGAGGTTTGTCTGGTTTAAAACGGAAGGAAGTCCAATCTTATGCACCCCAATACCATATCCAATGCGAGCAAAAATTTCAGCACCATAAATCAAGACCGCGCACATCATACTGACAAGGGCGGCGCTGTCAATGTTATAACTATTACCTCCTAGTTGTTAAAATAAACAAAGACTAACCCTGCAGATCTGTTGATGGGCGGATTTAAGCACGGATTTTGCAGGACTATAATTACTGAAAGACTGGCTAGAATAGCCGAGGAGGCTGCATATGCTCGTACCCACTCTTTATCAATTCTTTCGCCGCCACATCCAGCAAGGTTTTAAAGAGCATGGCTTAGCGGCTGAACCGGCCACTGTGGAGTATGTTAGTGACATTTTAACCCGCTTTGCCCGCACCCCCAACTTATATGCCGTTCATGATGCCGACGGCGCGCCGCTTGAGCATCTTGGGCAATTTCTGATCGAATACCGGCGCGCCCAGGGTTTGGAAGAGGCGCCGGCGGACCGCTCGCGCCAGGTCCTGCTTACGCGCCACCTCGGAGAATATGCGCTCTTTATGAGCGGTCTATTCCGCGAGCATCTGCAGGCGCGCGGGCAATTAGGCTACTATCTGGATCATGGCCGCAGCGCCTTTGGGCAAAGCGCCGATTTCGAAGCTAACCCGAAACGCGCGCAGGTATTCCGCCGCTTGTATTTAAACTTTGAACCTATTTCGGGCACTCTAAATTATATCCGACGCGCGCAGTTCCCGATGAAAAGTCCCGTCCTCGCTTTGGAATCCCCGTTGGTTGCGCTATGGAGGATGTAAGGAACATTAACTCCGCGCCCAGCGGCGCACGGCCACGGCGTGACGCCGGCTGACGGCAAGTTTTTTCTCCAAACCCTTTAAATTCACCTGCCAGGTCCCGTTTGCGTCTTTTTCGATGCCTTGCACATAAGTAGTCGCCACCAGGGCATTGCGATGGATACGCAAGAAAGCCTTGCCGAATTCCCGCTCCAAATTCACTAACGAGTCTTCAATCAAATGCTCTTCTTTGGCGGTGCGCACGGTGACATATTTGCTGTCGGCAAGAAAATAAATGATCTCCGGCACCGGGATTAAACGTATATTGCCGCGCAGATGCACGCTGATATGCGTCCGCGCGGCGGGTTGCTCTTGTGCCTGATTAATTTCATGCAACTGTTGCAAACTCAATTTTCCTGCCTTGGCTAAGGCCTTATCGAGCCGGTCTTTACGGATGGGTTTGAGCAGATAATCCACGGCATTAACTTCGAATGCATCCAAGGCATGCTGATCGTAGGCAGTGGTAAAAATCACGCTGGGCGGCGTTTCCATGCTCATCAAGTGCATAGCGGCCTCGAGGCCGTCCATGCCCGGCATGCGTATATCCATCAGCAGGACGTCCGGGTTCAGCTCGGTTGTCTTTTCCACCGCCTCGGCGCCGTTCATGGCCTCGCCCACCACGGCATGGCCGCCGATTTCCATCAATAACTCGCGCAGCCGGTCGCGCGCCAGTTTTTCATCGTCAACTATCAAGATTCTCATACTTTCCTCCACGCGCAGGTAATTTGAGCACTGCGCGATATAGCCCGTTTTCTATAGTGGCCTCCAACTTCGCCGACGTTCCATAATGACTGTTAAGACGTTGGCGAATATTATCCAGCACCATCTCTTGACCTTTCTGCAGCTTAGGTGCGAGCGGCGGTGCTAACGGATTAGTTACACTGATATGAATCAATTCGTTCTCTTCCCATAGTTTTACATTAATGTTGCCGCCGCCGGCCAAAGACTCTACCCCGTAATAGATGGCGTTCTCCAACAAGGGCTGTAAAGTCAACACCGGCATCACCGCTTTGCGGGGAAATTTACCGATATCCCAATTCACTCTAAGGCGATTATCCAGCCGCAAAACCTCCAGGCTTAAATATTTCTGCGCAACAGCGATTTCATTCTTTACCGGCACCAAGTTCTCCGCATCGCTTAACATCATGCGAAACAAGTCGGCGACATCTTCAATTGCCGTCTCGGCCTTATGGGGAGCGACGCGGACAAGACTGGCGATACTATTCATGCTATTAAAGAGAAAATGCGGGCGGATACGTGACTGCAAGGCCTGCATTTTTGCCCGCGCTTCGGAGATCGTACGCTGCTTCAACTCGTGCTTGGCGAGAAAATAACGCAGCACCAGGGCATTGATAATGGCGCTGACCGATAAATTCTGCACATGGAAATAAGCATACCATTCCGGGTGCGGAGAGCTGATTTTACCCATACCCACCAATAGCCACAATGCGCCCTCTCCCACTAGAAACGTAATGCTCAGCAATAAAAAATAGGCCGCGGTGAGCGCGTGCAAATTTGACAGCTGGCTTAAATATCGGCGCGCCGCGCATAGAGCCGCTACGCTTGCCAACGCAATCCATTGCACGAAAATGGAGATGATCAGCAAATCTTGCAAAATATTGGTGAAAATGCGGCGAGTAATAAGGGTAAAAACAAATGCCGACATTTCCGCAATCAGCGCCACGTTCAGGACCATCGCGCCGGTGCAAAAATTCGGTAAAAAATGAGAGTCCTCTTCACCGCGGTCTATCGCTCCCGCGGGGCGCAAGCCGGTTATTGCATCGCTTAACCACTTGTGAATAATGTTTTTAGAAAGTTCCATCTTCAACCTTTAACAATTGGCATTTTCACTTTAACGTGATACTGATTGCCTTCTTCGAAGCTTTGCATGGCGGCGCCGCTGCCAAAGTAAGTGAACAAACGCTGGCGAATGTTATCCATCGCGATTTTGTTGCCTTTACCATGGGCATGCTTGCGCACCTCAGGCAGCGGATTACTGATTAAGATATTGAGAGTTTTGGCCTCCGCCCAGAGTTCTATTTTAAGCACACCCCCGCCAAAACGCGGTTCTATCCCATGATAAATAGCGTTCTCCAGCAGAGGTTGCAAGGTCAAGGCCGGTATCAAGGCATCGCGCGGAATATTATCGACATTCCAAGTGACTTTAAGGCGATCCCCCAAACGGAGTTTTTCTATTTCCAAGTATTGACGGGATATTTCGCGTTCTGCCGATATCGGCACCAGCTTGCGCGCATCCGCCAGCAACACGCGGAATAGATCCGCTAAATCTTGCAGCGCCGCTTCCGCGCGCGCCGGATCGCTGCGTGTCAGGCTGGCGATACTATTCATGCTGTTAAAAAGAAAATGGGGCCGGATGCGCGATTGCAATGCCTGTAAACGGGCTTCCTGTTCCAGCTTCGCATCGGTCTGCGCGCGATAACCGAGAATTAAATACCTTAAACCCAGGATGCTGCTGACGGCGCCGATAAGCAAGCTGCGAATCAATAACAGCATGTGCCAGTCCGGCCAACGCTCGGGGATAAAGCCAAAGTAGTAAAGGATAAATATCGTCGCCTCGGTTCCGCCGGCGATGGCGCCTAGCAACAATAAGAATACGATTACCGAGCCCGCCGTCAACGACATATGCCGTATCCATGCCGATACCAGTTTGAGTACGATGATGGCGCTTACCGCGATGGTTAATGCCAACAAGGACAACAAACGGAAATCCTGCCATGCCGGCTGATTTAAAACCGGATTACGGCATATCGCGGCAATAATAGCGATGATTTCGGCAAAGAAAATAACGCTTATAGCAACCCGGAATGAACCGAAATCCGGCAAAAAACGCTGCGCCTGGGGCTCCTTTTTTAGGCTGGAACTACTCATAAATCACATTGGGACCAAAAATCGGCTGCAGGAAAACTTTAGGTATATAACACTATACCTTGATTATAAAGGATGTAAAAACCGGAAAGGTGAATAACTGCGGGCGCCGCAGATTACTAAAAGCCCATCGATGGCGTTTTTTCAGCAGCCGCCGGCAGCAAAAAAAAATCCCCCGATTTAACTCGGGGGATATAATGCCTGGTTCGGCATTCGGGGTGGGGGTGCACATAAGGAGAGTCCGAACCAGGTGACTCTTAACTTTTAAAAAGATAGCGCAAGATCAGGCCGGCAACAATGGGATACCGACAATCGGGGCCGTAACGCGGACAAATGGCAGACTGAGTGCCCCAAACTCAGTTTTTATCGAGACTTCAGTTATACTGCAAAAAAATTTGGATTTGGATAAGGCCATGTCTTCGGAAAAACCCTGGCAAGGGCGCTTTACGGAACCAACCGATGCCTTTGTCGAAAGTTTTACCGCCTCGGTTGGATTTGATCGGCGTCTATACCGGCACGATATCGCCGGCTCGATTGCCCATGCGCAAATGCTGGCGCATGTGGGTGTGTTGACAGAACAAGAAAAAGAGCTGATCGTGCAAGGCTTACGGGAAATTCAGGCGGAGATCGAGGCGGATAAATTCACGTGGAATATCGCGCTTGAGGACGTGCACATGAATATCGAGGCGCGGTTGACCGCGCGCATCGGCGATGCGGGGAAAAAGCTTCATACCGGCCGTTCGCGCAACGATCAAGTCGCCACCACCCTGCGTTTATACTTGCGCGAGGCGGTGGACACGGTCTCCAGTGCGCTGGTACGCCTGCAAACGGTATTGCTGGATATCGCGGAGCGTGAAGCCGCTACCATGATGCCCGGCTTCACCCATCTGCAGATCGCACAACCGGTCACCTTCGGCCACCACATGCTCGCATGGCTTGAGATGCTGCAGCGCGACTGCGAACGCCTGCAAGATTGCCGCAAACGCATCAATATTATGCCGCTTGGCGCCGCCGCGCTGGCCGGCACCAGTTATCCGATCGATCGCGCCTTTACCGCCAACGCGCTGGGTTTTGCCGCCCCAGCGGAAAATTCCTTGGATGCGGTCGCGGACCGGGATTTCGTCATCGAATTTACCGCCGCCGGCGCGTTGATAATGACCCACCTGTCCCGTTTTTCGGAAGAATTGATCTTATGGTCAACCTCCCAGTTTGGATTTATCGAGCTTCCCGATGCCTTTTGCACCGGTTCCTCGATTATGCCGCAGAAGAAAAATCCCGACGTACCTGAACTGGTACGCGGCAAAACCGGCCGTGTTTACGGGCATCTTGTCGCCTTATTGACACTGATGAAAGGCCAGCCTTTGGCTTATAACAAAGATAATCAAGAAGATAAGGAGCCGGTATTCGATACTATTGATACCCTGCTTGACTGCCTGCGCGCCTTTATCGATATGCTCCCGGCTATACGGATAAACCGGGAGCGTATGGCGCACGAGGCACAACGGGGGTTTCCCACCGCCACCGACCTGGCTGATTACTTGGTGCGCAAGGGGGTGCCGTTCCGGGATGCGCATGAAATTGTGGGTAAAATCGTAAATTATGCTATAACACATAACCAGGATTTGACTGGAATAAGCTTACAAGAACTACAGAACTTTTCCAAAGTCATTGAAAATGATGTATTTGCCATATTAACCTTAGAAGGTTCGGTTAAGGCACGGAATCACCAGGGAGGCACGGCGCCAACGCAGGTTGGCAAAGCGATTCAGCGCGCGCGCAAACGCTTAGCGGCAAATGCGCCTTTTTAGTTAAGCCCATACACAACATCAACTGTTTTCATGCTAGGGAAGGCCACAGCAGAGAGGAAATGGCATGGAAAACCGTCGTGGAGACCGGCGGGGTAGTTCAGAAAGACGTTCGATTGGCCCGAAACTCCAAGAATTCATTGGCCTCAAATACCAGGAAGAACTAACCGCGACCTGGGAACAACAGCGCGCGCAGTTCGTGGTGCGCTATCTGTTTTGGGCGCTTGGCCTTGCCTACTTTAATCTCGGCGGACCTTCCCCCACGTGGCTCAGTTTGCCGGTAATCAACCTCGTTTACCTGGCGTATTTCTTAACCGTCTCCGGCTATCTAACCCACGCCAAATGGTATCTACAATCGGTTCCGCGTTGGCGCCTGGCGATGTGGACTGATATTCTGGTTGTTTCGTTTTCGCTGGTAGCCGATCCTGGCACTGCTCCGCCGGCTCTATTGGCCTATATCATGATCGTGTTGGGCAATGGCATGCGTTATGGAATGCGATTTTTTCGTGAGGCGATAATCGGTAGTTTTACCGCCGGTCTGCTCGCCTCTTATCTTCGTTATCTGGACTACGTGCACTCGATCAGTTTAGCGACTTTATGGATAATCTTATTCGGCGGTATCATTATTCTTTATGCCTATTCGCTTATGCATAAAATCGACCGTGTCAAACAGGAACTCGAAACGAAGGGTCAGGTCGATTCTCTGACCAGCCTGCTTAACCGGCGCGCGCTGAGTGAAAAGGCCGACGTCCTGTTTAAAGCGCTGGAAAGAAATAATAAAACGCTGGCGGTGTTGTTCGCCGATTTAAACAAATTCAAGGCCATCAACGACCGCCTGGGCCATCGCACCGGCGATCAGGTGTTGGCGCAGATCGCGAGCTTAATTTCACATTCCGTGCGGAAATCCGACATCGCCGCGCGCTATGGCGGCGATGAATTCGTCATCGTGCTGCCCGATTCGGATTTGGATAAGGCCACCATACTGGCCAAGCGCCTGCAAGAAAACTTGCGCAGTTGGGCGCAGGGCAATCAATTCGATTTGAGCATGTCCATCGGCATCGGCGAGGCGCCGCGCCATGGCCACGACCTGGACGCCGTGCTGGAGAACGTCGACAAGGCCATGTATCGCGGCAAGTCCGCCACGGCGGAAGACGGCATTCAGCACGTAGAGGATGATTTCTCCAACAGCGCCGACAGCACGCCGCTGCATGCGCTAAAATACCGTCTGCGCGAGTTCGCCCAGGCGCGCCAATGGGAGCAGTTTCATTCACCGAAAAATCTGGCCATGGCGCTGATCGTAGAAGCGGCCGAGATGGTGGAGCACTTCCAATGGCTGAGCGAGGAACAGAGCCGCGCGTTGCCGCCGGAAAAGCTAAAAGAGGTGGAGCAAGAGATGGCGGATATTTTTATTTACTTAATCCGGATTGCCGACGGCATAGGCATCGATCTGGAGGAAGCCACCTGGCGCAAGATCGCGCTTAACGAAGAAAAATACCCGGTCGAGAAAGTGCGCGGCAGCGCAAAAAAATACAGCGATTATTAGCATGGTGTTGAAAAACTCTGTTTTTCAACTTTCAACACCCTACTAGCCCCTCGTGCCTTGTGAATTACCAGCATGCCTATCACGCCGGTAATGTCGCCGATGTATTCAAGCATTGCGTGCTGATAGAGATCCTGCGCTCACTGCAAAAAAAGCCCGCTCCTTTTTGCGTTGTGGACACGCACGCCGGCAGCGGCATTTACCGGCTAAAGCCGCCCGGTGAATACGAACAGGGGATTGGTCAACTGTGGCCGGAACGAGAGCGATGGCCGGCGTTGGCCGATTACTTCGCCGTGATCGAAAAATTCAACGGCAGAGGCCCCCTCAAACATTATCCCGGCTCACCCTTAATCATCAGGACATTCCTGCGCGCGCAAGCGCCCACATCGCGGGATCAAGCCATACTAATGGAATTGCATCCTGAGGAATTCAAAAAGTTGAAAGAAAATTTAACCGGGACTAAAGGGGTGGCGGTGCACCATACCGACGGCTGCAATGGGCTTAAGGCGTTTGTGCCGCCGGCGGAAAACCGCGGCCTGGTTTTGATTGACCCACCTTACGAGGAGCCGGGCGAATTTAAGCGGGTTGTCCTGGTGCTTACGCGCGCACTAAAACACTGGCGCAACGGAATTTATATGGCCTGGTACCCGATTAAGGCGCGCAAACCAGTGACTGAGTTTCTGCAGGCGATCCGGGCCTTGCAAGCAAAGGCCATGGCGGTGGAATTTCTCACTTTACCTACCGATGTGGAGCAACGGCTGAACGGCAGCGGCTTGATCATTATCAACCCGCCATGGAAATTACTCCAGCACCTCAAAACCCTATTGCCGCCGTTAGCGCTCCGGCTAGCTGGGCCTACAGGAACACCCCAAACCGCCTTTTATCACCTGGATGGTAAATAAAATTGATTTAAGCAAACAAAAATTTTACGATAGTTTTCTCACCATTCTTACAGATCCGTTTTGAGCCTCATACGCATCGGCACGCGCAAAAGCCAATTAGCCTTATGGCAAGCTGAGTACGTGCAGCAACGCCTGCAGGCGATATCACCGGGACTGCACGTGCGCCTGGTAAAAATGACCACGCAGGGCGACCGGAAGCTCGATACCCCCCTGGCCAAGGTAGGCGGCAAGGGGCTGTTCACGAAAGAACTCGAACAAGGCTTATTGGATGGCCACATCGATCTCGCCGTGCATTCCCTGAAGGATGTGACGCTGACTTTACCCGAGGGATTGCACATCCCGGTCGTGTGCGAACGTGAAGATGCGCGTGATGTGTTCGTTTCTAATGCCTACCCGGATCTCGCTGCCTTGCCACGGGATGCGCGCATCGGCACTTCCAGCTTGCGCCGCCAAAGTCAATTACGCCATCGCTGGCCGCATTTGCAAATTATAAACTTGCGCGGGAACGTCAACTCGCGTCTCACTAAGCTCGATACCGGCGAATTCGATGCTCTTATCCTCGCCGCCGCCGGGCTTAAGCGCCTCGGCTGGGCCTCGCGCATCCGCCGCTATTTAGAGCCGGAACACATGTTACCGGCTGTAGGACAAGGGGCGATCTGCATCGAATGCCGCCGCGACCATAGGGAGATTAACCGTTTGCTGGCGCCGTTAAATCACATCCCTACGCAAATTTGTATTCAGGCGGAGCGCGCTATGAACGCACGCCTGGAAGGAGGCTGCCAAATACCGATCGCCGGCTATGCGCAATTAGACCAGGACAGGCTACGTCTGCGCGGCTTGGTAGGCGCACCGGACGGCAGCCGCATTATTTATGCGGAAAAATGGGGTGCAGATAAGCAAGCGGAACAATTGGGCATCAGCGTTGCCTCCGAACTGCTGGCCCAAGGTGCGCAAACGATACTTGATCAAGTCTATGGCCGCCCCTGATGCGCCCGCCTGCGGGTACCTGCACAACATCCATGTACTGGTAACGCGACCTCAGGGGCATGCGGATAATTTAGTGCGCCTGCTTGAGACCGATGGCGCACACGCCATCCGTTTCCCAACCATAGAAATCCGCGAACCGCGGGACCAGACTAGCCTTTTGCAAATTATTGACCGGATAAATGACTTCGATATCGCCATATTCATCAGCCCCAATGCCGTCATCCATGCGATGCGTCTCATCCAGGCCCGCGGCGCTTTGGCGCAACACGTATTGCTTGCTTGTGTAGGGCACGGCTCCGTGCAGGCGCTTAAAAATCTCGGTTATGCGCCGGCGCTGGTGCCACCGGAAAAATTCGACAGCGAAGCCTTACTAGCCCTGTCACCGCTACAAAATGTGCGGAATAAAAAAATCATCATCTTCCGCGGCGAGACCGGGCGCGAATTATTAGCCAGTACTCTGCGAACGCGGGGCGCGCAGGTCGAATATGCCGAGTGCTACCGACGCGTAAAGCCACAAGTGGATGCAGGGCCGTTGCTGCAGCAGTGGGCGCGCGGCGAGGTGCATATCGTCACCCTGACCAGCGTTGATGGATTGCGCAATCTGTTTGACTTATTAGGGGAAGCGGGACGAGAATGGTTGATCAACACTCCAGCAGTAGTGATCAGTGAGCGCCTGGCGGAAGTATGCCGCGAATTAGGGTTCAAAACTGCTCCACTTATCGCCGAAGAGGCCAGTGATGCAGCCATCATCCAATGTATTAAGGCATGGCGCAAATCGCAAATTTCCCTATAATCGTTAGAACACAGTTGCGTCATGAAGAGATTGACTGCCGTTATTGCCTAAGGAACCTCTGATTAAGTCAGAGGTTCCTTAGGAAGAGTTTAACTAGTGGACTATCATCAGCAAAACCAGCATGAATGAAAAACAGATAGAGAAAGTTACCGCTACTGAAAAGACATCCGATCAGGCAACCAAGGAGGCGGCGAAAAAACCCGCTAAAAGGCTTGGGCCGCAGACGCTTTACGGTGGTCTGGCGCTTATCCTGACCCTGGTCGCCCTAATCCTAAGCGGTTACCTCTGGTACATGCTGACGGAAAAAAAAGGCCTGTTTAATACCGACGTAGTGGGAAAACTGGAGCAGCTTGAAAATACCGCGGATTCATTGCAAAGAAATGCCGCGATTGCCGAACAGGACATTAGCACTCTAAAAGAAACTCAGGACACGGTTAAAAGCGCCATCGACAAACTCAACGCCGACATCGGTAAAACCAGAACTGAGTGGGCGCTGGCGGAAACCGAGGGATTACTGGTGATCGCCAACCACCGCCTGCAACTGGCACGGGACGTTAATTTGGCCTTAATTACATTACGCGCCGCCGATAGCCAATTAAAACAGCTGGCGAATCCCAACCTTTTACCAGTTAGAAGAATATTGGCCGACGAGATCAGCCAACTCGAATCGCTCGAACGGGTAGATATCCCGGGATTGGCGCTGCAGCTTAACAGCATGGCCAACCGGATAGACAAGCTACCGCTGGCGATGGAAACGAAATTTAAGAAAACCGAGGTGCCTGAAACCAAACAAACGGAAAACCCCTCAGCCGGGACATGGCGGCAATTCCTTCGGGAGATCTGGAAAGATTTCATCAACCTTATTCGGATCCGGAACAACGCCGAGACGCGTAAGCCGTTATTGCCGCCGGAACAGTATTATTTCTTGCGGGAAAATCTGCGCCTCATGTTGTATGGAGCGCAGCTTGCGTTATTAGAGCGCAATGAAGCTGTCTACAAGCAAAATCTTAAATCAGCCGATCAATGGATAACGGAATACTTCGATAACACCACGCAAGTCATTATTAGCATGCGAAAAGATTTAGAAAAAATGCTAAGAACTCCGATAAGGGAGGACGTACCGGACATCTCCGCCTCCCTGCAAGCCTTGCGCCAAGCCACTGCAAAAACGGGTAACTCTCCATGAAATTATTGATTTTTATTATCGCCGTTTTGTTTGCATCGATCGCGTTAACGTTATTGGCTATGGAAAATCCCGGCTACGTGTTGATCGCGCGCGAACCCTGGAGCATCGAGATGCCATTAACCCTGTTTGGCTTGCTGTTCATCATTGCCGCCGCGCTCGTCTCTTTCTCATGGAACGCGCTCGCGCGGATGTTAAATATACCGCGTGAGGTCGCCAGGTGGCGCCGGTTGCGGCACAATCGCAAAGTACAAGAAGGATTAACGCAGGGACTCACTCAGCTTATGGAAGGAAATTGGCCGAAAGCGGAAAAACGGCTGTTATCCGATCTGCGGCACAATCAAACTCCGCTGCTTAATTATCTCGCCGCCGCCTATGCCGCGCAACACCAGGGGGATAATGAAAAGCGCGATGAATATCTCGCACTTGCTCATCAGAGCTCGCCGGACGATGAGTTAGCCATCGGCATGACCAAAGCCCAATTGCACTTTCTGGCGCATCAATACGAACGGGCTTTGGCGACGTTGACGCAATTGCGTGTACGCACGCCCAACCACGGTCAAGTGCTAAAATTGCTCGCCCGGGTCTATCGCGAATTACGCGATTGGGCAAGCCTTGCCAATTTGATCCCGGAATTGCGCAAACATAAGGCGCTGACAGCGCAAGAAATCGAGGCGCTGGAATTACAAACGCATCAGGAATTATTAATCCTATCGCTGCCGGTCGGTTCCATCGACGTGCTCGAGAAAGCCTGGCAAGTAGTGCCGAAAAACCTGCGCCAACATCCCACCCTTATCAATATTTACGCCCGGCATCTGATCAAACAACAACAGATGGATAGCTGTGAAGCGCTACTAAACGACGCTATAAAAAGAAAATGGGACGACGAGTTGGTTTACTTATATGGAATTACGCGCAGCGCAAATCCGGGTGCGCAACTGGGAACCGCGGAAAGTTGGCTTAACCTCCAGCCCGATAGCCCGGTGCTGTTATTGACGTTAGGCCGCTTGGCGCTGGCCAATAAGCTGCGCGCTAAGGCCTTGGGCTATTTTGAAAAATGCGTCGCCTTGCGCGAGCTGCCGGAAGCTTACAGCGAGCTGGGAAGCCTGTTAGAACAATCCGGCCAAACCGATAAAGCGCGCGAATGCTATCAGCGCGGATTGAAGGTGGCCGGGCAATTGCGCGGTGAAACGGAAAAAACGAGCCCATCCAATTTAGGCAACGGCATGCTGGGAAGCCAGATACACAATCCGGTCGGATAATTAGAACGCTGAGAAAGTCCATCCATGGCCTTTCTCAGCACGACAAATTCGCCGGGAGCGAATTTGGAACGCGTAGCGGCCCCGAAGGGGTGAGGCACAGGATGTGCCGAAACACAAATTCGCCGGGAGCGAATTTGGACGCGCGCAGCGCGCCCGTGAGGGTGCGTGCCAGGGATGGTGCGCATCAAAAGCAAAAAGTGGCCGCTCTTGCGCATCCTTGCGCTCGGCCGTGCCCTCCGTCCCGCCTCCCGCGGCATTACTACTTCCCTGTACGGCACGGCATTCGTGCGTCCTGCACAGCATGATTTTTGCTTTTCTTCATTTTTCAATCACTGACATGATTGAAAAATGGCGGCACATCCCTATACCGCACCGCAGGGTGCCGAAAAACAGGCACCCTGCCACCCGTCATATTTTTTCCGGACGGATGGGGATAACAGAGGCATAATTCGCCGGCGGTATCTCAGCCGGAATTTCCGGTTGCAAAGTAATGTGATTGATATTGAACCTCCGCAGCAGCAAGCGCATCTCCTCCAATAATTTTGCCCATTTAGAGAGGTCCTCTACCACTACGTGGGCCGACAAGGCCAGCATTCCGGATGATAATGCCCAAATATGCAAATCATGCACGGAGATGACGCCTGATACCTGCGCCATCGCCCTTCCTACCGCGTTTAAATCAAGCTCCAGCGGCACCCCTTCCATTAATACATGCAGCGCCTCCCACAACAGCTTAAATGTCGAATACAAAATCAGAACGCAGATAAACAACGATAAGATCGGGTCGATCGGCGTCCACTGCGTGAAATAAATCACCGCGCCGGCAATGAATGCGGCGACTGAGCCCAGCAGATCGCCGATCACATGTAATAGAACGCTGCGGATATTGAGACTCGATCCATCGCGGCTAAGCCGTAAGATGACGAATGCATTCACAATCAAACCGATTAGCGCGATACCCATTACCGCGCCCCCGGCAATCGACTCCGGCTGCCGCAAGCGCTGTATTGCCGCGATGGCAATGCCGATTACTATCCCCAACATTACCAGGCCGTTGATCAGCGCAACCACGATCTCCGCGCGCGCAAAACCATAGGAATGGCGCCGCGACGGCGGGCGTTTGCTGAACCATGTTGCAAGCAGCGATAAACCCAGGGCCGCCGCGTCAGAAAACATATGGCTGGCGTCGCCCAAAAGCGCCAACGAATGCGCCCACCAGCCGCCGATCGCCTCGAACAAGGCAAATACCAAAGTCAGGATCAAAGCCGTACGCAGGCCGCTCCCGGCACGGTTGTGATGGGCCGATGCGAGTCCTTGATGGCTATGATGATGCGATGCGTTCGACACGGCTTTATAAGCAATCCACTGGTTTTGCCAAAAGTAAAGTCACCTCGCAAGGTTTTTAGATGGGTCTTTAGCGAACTCAAACGAATCGAAATAGAGATTTTCCGGCAATAGGCGATGCTGTGTGAACAAAGCTTTACCGGCTTCGATCATAGGCGGTGGCCCGCTGGCATAAATCTCATACCGGCTCAAATCCGGATAATCCCGCGCTACCGCCTCATGCACCCATCCTGTTCGTCCGGGCCATTGATCTTCAGGCAGGGGCTCGGACAGCACCGGCGTATAGTGAAAATTAGGATAACTGCGCTCCCACGATAATGCCAACTCATGCAAATACAAGTCGCGCCGGGCGCGTACGCCCCAGAATAAATGCAGCGGAAGGGTTACGCCGGTGTGAAAAGCATGCTCGAGTATTCCCTTAATCGGCGCGAAGCCGGTGCCGCCCGCCATCAGGATAATAGGGCATTCGGGCGCCGCTCCCGGCATCCCTGCGCCCGCGACGCACAGGGATGTGCAAGTGTCGCGGGAGGCAGGATGCCGGAAGCGACCGGCATTAGTACTTCCCTGTACGTCATTTTCGCGCAGAAAGAATGTCCCCAACGGCCCCTCGAAACGCAGCAGCGCCTTTTCTTGCATTTGGGTAAAAACATGATCGGAGAAATGGCCGCCAGGGACATGGCGGATGTGAATTTGTAAAAACGCGTCATCATGTGGCGCGTTGGCAATAGAAAAACTGCGCCGGCGGCCGTCGCGCAACAAAATATCGATATACTGCCCGGCCAGAAATTGCAGGCGCTCTTGCTGCGGCAGTTTCAGATACAAAACCATGACATCGTGCGCCAGTTTCTCCAGCTTAACGACCCGGCAAGGCAAGATTTTAATCGCAATATCTTTTGCCGCCTCGATTTCACGCGCCTGGATCATCACGTCTTCCAACGGCACCGCCTGGCAGAACAAGGCCTTGCCTTGCGCCTTCTCCTCCGCGCTCAACGCCTTGGCCTCATAGTCGCCGTAATCCACCCTGCCGGACAATACCGTGCCTTTACAACTACCACAGCGACCGTCGCGGCAACTGTAGGGCAGGCGCAAGCCTTCGCGCAGCGCCGCGGCGAGGATGGTCTCGCCGTCTTGGGTGTGGAACTCATGACCGCTAGATTCGATATGGACTTTAAAACTCATGCTAGCTCATAGTGGTTAGTATTGAGAGCCGCTATTGTCCCCGAATTTGCGCCAGATAACAAAAACGCTTTGCTTGGGGACCTGTATCTGCGTCGAACACTCATAGGCGTCATGCCAAGAGTCAGACCTAGATTTCATGGCGATCAAACCACGGATTGAGAACACCTGGGAGGAAACAGTTCGGCTCCGCGAGGCCGTGGGTCGCGTCGGAACGGGTGTCGATATTCTGGTGTACTCGGAGCAGGAAGTGGAGCGGCGCGGTCAAGTCCCCGGCAGGGTCATTTATTGGGCGTTAAGGAAAGGCAAGGTGGTGTATGAAGCCCCACATTGAAGAGGCTACGTTTTTTGAAAATGGGCCACTGTCATACATGCTTGGGCCGGCGATACTGTCGAACATCAGAGGCGCGAGTAACCGTGCACATCCTCCACCTCGTCATCGCTCCTTTCCCTTTTTGGGGAACGAATCGAAGACATCAAAGATATTCGGGCAACGCATGCGGTCACCGCGAAACCAGCTTAACCCTCGCTAAATCCACGAAACGTGGTGCACGGTTTCCCAGATTTTTATCGCGTCACCCGTGCGCTGATGTTGCATCGCCGTTAAAGCAGCTTGATTGCATTCTTCGGCAGTGCCGCATTCAATCCCATCCACGCGATAAATGTCTTTGCTTACCGTTTTGGCATAACTGCTTCCTTGCCATTCGAAGTAGCTATAGGCAATGCGCGTATCGGAAATTTCTTTTTTCATTTGCACATCAGGGTAGAGATGGGCACCTTTGACCAGCCGATACCTGCCATCCAGGCTGAGCAATGTGGCCGTCTGCTGTCCGATTTTCTCCACCAGCCAGCTATTGCAATTGTTAGTGTCTTCGCAAGAGTTGGTGACCACTAAAAAAAGACTGCCATCGGGTGTCTTGCCCAGCCAATGCACCATATATTCCTGCTCGACATGACAGACTTCGCGGTTATAGCAATCATTAGTAATGTTCGCCGGCAATTCCGTTGCGCTTAGCATGGGATGGGCAGTTTCACCGACTCCGGTCCATGCAAGCGCCGCTACTGCAAGTGCCATAGTCAAGTAGGAAGGACGTATGCTTCTCATAAAGTCTCTCCTATAATTGACGATTTGACTAAGAGTAGTGCATATAGCGTGCCAGTTATAATTAATGTTTAAGTACAATGACTTACCGAACTTATCGGTCGGGTAGCCGCCTGTCATAACGAATGGCGGAATCGTTGTGGTGGGGGCAACTTAACGTTGAAAAAAATTTTCAGCGAGTTTAATCCACGAAAGCGGCCCCAAGCTTAGAGAGAATAATTTTCCAGAGCATTGACAAACTCCGCGTCACTGCCTTTAATGGCGCCCCATGTTAGAAAACGCCCCTGCATTAGTCGAAGTCCACTCCCTCTCACGGAACTACGGCCAACTCCAAGCCATTAAGGATATTAATTTCAGCATTCAAAAGGGAGAAGTATTGGGTTTCCTCGGACCGAACGGGGCCGGCAAAACCACAACCATGCAAATCATCAGCGGCAACCTGGCGCCGAGCAGCGGCCGCGTCATCATTGTCGGCCACGACCTGCGCGAGGAGCCGCGCGCGGCCAAGGCCTGCATCGGCTATCTGCCGGAGCATCCGCCGGTTCATCGTGAGTTAACTGTCGATGAATACCTGGACTTCTGCGCGGCATTAAGACGTATCCCACGTCAGGAGCGCAAAGCCGCGCGCGAGGCGGCAAAAGAAAAATGCGGCTTGCAAGACACCGGGGGGCGTTTAATCGGCAACCTTTCCAAAGGTTTCCAGCAGCGGGTGGGGCTGGCGCAGAGTATTATTCACCTGCCGCCGCTGCTCATCCTCGATGAGCCGACGATTGGGCTCGACCCGATCCAGATCCGCGAAATACGCGGTTTAATTCGTGAGCTCGGCAAAGACCATGGCGTGATTCTTTCCACGCATATCCTGCCGGAGGTACAGGCCAGTTGTGATCGGGTCCAAATCATCAGCAAAGGCGCGCTGGTGTTTAACGACACGATCGACAATTTATCCCGACACTTACAATCAAGCACTTTGCTGGTCGCCTTCCGGCAGGCGCCGGAAACAGCATTGCTGGAAAAATTGCCCGGCGTGAAATCGGTAAAATTCGAGGAAATGACCCGCGGTTCAACCGGGTCGCGCGTACGCATCTTCCACGAACTCGGTCTTGACCCTACCGACCAGGTAGTCAAACTCGCGGCCGAAAAAAACTGGGGATTGTACGAAATCAACCCGGAGCGGGCCTCGTTAGAGCAGGTGTTTGTTGAACTAACCACCAATCAACCAACAGCAGACACTTCCGGCAATACCGTCCAGGGAGCCGCTACGTTATGATTTTTACTATTGCCCTGCGGGAGTTGCGCAGTTTGTTCCTCTCGCCGCTCGCATGGGTGATCCTCGCCGTGGTGCAATTGATCCTGGCATTCTTATTCCTAAGCCATGTGGATTTATTCCTCAGTGTGCAGTCTCGTCTTCTTGGTATGGAAGGCGCCGGCGGCCTTACCGACTTTGTCGTTGCTCCCTTGTTGGGAAATACCGCGATCGTGCTGTTGCTGGTTGTACCCCTGATTACCATGCGTCTGGTCGCGGAAGAACGGCGCAACCGCACCTTAAGCCTGCTGTTCAGCGCGCCGGTGTCGATGACCGAAATCATCTTGGGAAAATACTTAGGCGTCGTGTTATTTCTGTTAGTTGTCATCGGCATGGTGGTTTTAATGCCGCTTTCGTTGCTGACAGGAGGCGGGCTGGATCTCGGCATGTTCGCTTCCGGCGTGTTGGGGCTCACGCTATTACTGGCCGGCTTTGCCGCCGTCGGTTTATTTATGTCTACCCTCAGCCAATATCCCACCATCGCGGGCATCACCACGTTCGGTGTTCTGTTTTTATTTTGGGTATTGGACTGGTCCGGCGAAGGGCTTGCCAGCAAGGAGGTGCTCGCCTACTTGTCGCTACTGAATCACTATGAGCCGTTTTTGCGCGGCGTTTTTGATAGCGCCGACGCGGTCTATTACCTGCTCTTTATCACGGTCTTTTTGGTGCTAAGCGTGCGGCGCCTGGATGCCGACCGGCTGGGGGGTTAAGTGAACTCTCTCTCCCAGTCCCGCTTGCAATTACGCCTGGCCAATATCAGTTTCGTGCTTTTATTTCTCGTCGTGGTCGGCCTTTTGATGTGGCTCTCCCGCGCTTATCACGTTCAATTCGACTGGACGAAAAACGCGCGTAACAGCCTTTCGCCGGCGAGTGCCGCCTTGGTCAAAAAACTCGACCGGCCGTTGAAAATCACCGCCTTTGCCGGTGAGCGCGGCGGCGCCCGCAAAGGCATCAGCGCCCTGATCGACCGCTATCAAAAATACAAACCCGATCTAAAGCTCGAGTTCGTTGACCCGGATACCGAACCGACGCGCGTGCGGGACGCGGGCATTCAATTCGACGGCGAATTGCTGGTCGAGTATGGCGCAAACAAGGAAAACATCAACCAACTGCGGGAAGAAAATATTACTAATGCTCTAGCGCGTCTGGCGCGGGTGAATGAGCGTTGGATCGTGTTCTTGTCGGGACACGGCGAGCGCAGCCCGGACCGCCAGGCCAATTTCGATCTTTCCATCTGGGCGGGACAACTGCAAAAACGCGGCCTCAAGACGCGCAGCTTGCTCCTGAGTGAGAGCGGCCAGATTCCGCAAAATACCTCGGTATTGGTGATCGCCGGCCCACGCAGCAAATTGTTGCCGGGGGAAGTAAAACAAATCGAAAATTATGTTACGCGCGGCGGCAATCTGTTATGGCTCAGCGATCCCGGCCCGCTGCGCGGACTCGAGCCGATAGCGGAAACGCTGGGCATTGAATTTCAGCCCGGGATTATTGTCGATCCGGCCTCGCAGATTTTGACCGGGAATAAGCCGACCTTCCTCGTCATCGCCAAATACGGCCCGCACCCGGTGGTACGCGACCTGAATCTGCTCACGCTATTCCCCAATGCCGCCGGCATCAAGGCCAATCCCCCTCCTCCGGCCGCCGGCGGGGAGAGTTGGCGCAGCGATATACTGCTCGACACCAATCCAAGCGCCTGGGCGGAAACCGGGCCTTTAACCGGCGACATTAAATTCGATAAAGGCCAAGATACCCGCGGGCCGCTTAATCTCGGCGTCACCCTGACGCGCGAATACGAAAAACGCCAACAGCGGGTGGCAGTCTTAGGCGGCGGAGATTTTCTTTCCAATGCCTTTCTGGGCAATGGCGGCAACCTTGACTTGGGCATGAACCTCATTAATTGGACCGCCAGTGACGACGCCCAAATCAACATTCCGGCGCGCACCGCGCCTGATCTAAATCTCAATTTATCTCCTACCGCCCAGATCGCTATCGCTGCCGGCTTCCTGTTCATCGTGCCATTATTTTTAATCGGCAACGGGATATTTATCTGGTGGCGACGCCGGAGGCGTTGAATGCAGCGCGTGGACGGGTCCAGAAAGCGTTGGCTGTTGAATTTAGGCTTAGCCCTATTCATTATCGCCTTGGCACTGCTAGTGAAATATCAACCCGGTGTTCGCGAAACCCAGGAAAGCCCGCCGCTCACCAATCTTGCCGCCGATCAAATTGAGCGCATCCGCATCGCTCGCCTCGGGCAACCGGAAATTATCCTGGCGAAAATGGGCCAGGACTGGCGATTGGTTGCGCCGTTGCAGGCGCGCGCCGACCGCTTCCGGATTGACGGCTTATTGCACCTGGCGGGAGCAACAACCGAAGGCAGTTTTCCGGCGCCGGCTGGCGATCTCGCCAAATACGGCCTGGATAAGCCGGCAGCAAAAGTATGGCTCGATAATACCGAGATCATCTTCGGCGGCACCCATTCGCTGAATGACCTGCAATACGTGTTATACAACGGTCAGATACATCTCATCTCCAACGCGAGCTTCCGTTCAATCCCAGCCGAACTGACCGGATTTTTCAGCAGTCGGCTGCTTGACGAAAAATATAAATTGATCGGCCTGAAGCTGCCGAAATTCAGCCTCACTCTGAAAGACGGCAGCTGGAAGGTCGAGCCGGAAAATAAAGCCTTATCCAGCGATAGAATTAATAGTTTCGTTGATGAATGGCGCTATGCGCGGGCGTTGAACGTCAAACAATACAGCGGCAAACCCGTGTTGAGCCACATCCGCATCAGTTTCCTGGAAGAACAGCCCGCAACGACGACTACCGCCCAGGCGCCGAAAAATCTTGACCTCGGCATTTTGGCGTATAACCCGGAGTTGGTGCTTTACCGCAAAGATGAAGCGCTTGAATATCATTTCCCGCAGGAAGCCGGGGAGCGCCTGCTGAATCTTACCCCGGAGTAATGCCTGAACTCCCCGAAGTCGAAACCACGCGGCGCGGCCTTGAGCTGTTTCTTGTCGGCCAAACCGTGCGCACCGTCGTTGTGCGTGAATCGCGTCTGCGCTGGCCCATCCCCTCGGCCTTGCTGCGAGAGCTTCCCGGTCAAGCCATTCAATCCGTTACTCGGCGCGGCAAATATCTTTTACTGCAGGCAGCTGCCGGCAGCGTCATCCTGCATCTCGGCATGTCCGGCAGTTTACGCATCGTTGCCGAAACGATCGCGCCGGAAAAATTCGATCATGTCGACATCGTATTCAACAGCGGTGATTGCCTGCGCCTGCGTGACCCGCGCCGCTTCGGCGCGCTGTTATGGACCGCCGACCCGGCGCAGCATAAGCTGCTTGTACACCTCGGGCCGGAGCCTTTGGGAGATAATTTTAACGGGGACTATCTTTACCGCAAATCGCGCGCGCGAACGCGCGCGATTAAAGATTTCCTGATGGACAGCCGCATCATCGCCGGCATCGGCAATATCTACGCCAATGAGTCGTTGTTTCTTGCCGGCATCGACCCGCGGCGCGCGGCGGGAAAAATCAGCCGCGCGCGTTACGAAAACTTAAGCCAAGCAGTGCGTACGATCCTGGAGCAAGCCATTCAGGCAGGCGGCACTACCTTGCGTGATTTCCGCGGCAGCGACGGCAGGCCGGGCTATTTCCAGCAAACCCTGGCGGTGTATGGACGACGGGATTTACCCTGCCGCAACTGCGGCAGACCAATCCGATCACAAACCCTCGGCAGCCGCTCGACCTTCTTCTGCCGGTATTGCCAGTCTTAAATAATCGAAGGTATCTACTTTTTCCGGGGAGGTTCAGCGCCCGCTTGAGCGCCGAGTAAGCCGCGAAACTTCCGGCAGTTCTTCCCTGATTACTCGACGCAGCACGGACTCCGTCACCAACTCCTTCCCGTCCCTGGCCAGATAAGCCTTAAGCGCTTCATTCATCATGGTCTGATAACCGGTCCCTGCCTTTTGCGCGCGCGTGCGGAATTCCTCAAGAATCGCGTTATCTATGTAAATAGTGATGCGGGTTTTGCCCTTTGTGGACATAAGCGCACCACGTTTGCCCTTGGAGAAATCGTATTCAGCTCTCATAATCTTTTACCTCTCGACGTGTAGCGCGGCGAGCCGAAATTATCCGGATTTCATCACCGCGAAGCGTGTAGACCACGACCAGAATTTTTCCAGCGCTCCCCATCCCAACAGCGACGAATCTTCGGGGTCCGGGTCTTCCCGATGTATCGCGAGCGGATCGAAAAACACACCTTCCGCGTCCGCAAACGACACACCGTGCTTCTTGAGATTGGTCGCAGCCTTCCTTGGATTAAATTGGAAGCGCATGGCCGAGTATATGCATAATATGCATATATATCAAGCGGAAGCAGCTTGGCGGCTGACGACCAAGCTAGCCGGCGCGCTGCTTTTGCGCGTCCGCGTTGAGCGCCCTGGCCTTCAAGTGGATCCGCATTCTCTATCGCTGCTGGCAGACCCGGACACCCTATGACGAATCCACTTACTTGAACGCACTGAAACGCCACGGTTCGTCGTTACTCAATTCGATCGTAGAGGTCGCCTAAAATACTTGACTGTCGACCTCAGGGCGTGGGTTAGGCTCCTCACTCGACCTCCGGACCGCCTCGGCAGGATGCGGTCTTCTTGAAATAGTCTTCATCTACTGTGGGAGCAATCCAATTCGATTTGTGGACGACGGTGAGGGGGTAAAGATAGCCCCACGCTATCTGCCGGCCGTCAATATCGCCCCTTTTTGGAGCAACGTAACGAATACTGAACACTTCGTCTGCGTACCAAGCTCTTACTTTGAATTTCCCGTCCACAAGCCCCGTCCCATCTGGCTTAAAGACAATTGAGCCTGGTGGGCTATCACCAGCTTCGATGTGCATGCGTTTGATCGGCCAACAACGCTTGGCCGGCTTGAGATCGGAAAATCTCAAAAGGTTTTGCCGCTCGATCCAGGCAATTTCGCCCTCAATAAAATAGAGACGTACCCACTGGGCGCCACTGAGATCAGTCGGATCAGCGCGGTACGAATTAATGTCGAAGAATCCGCGGGGGTACTTCCCCATGGGCAACGGCTCACGAGTAGACGGGCCTTTGTAGAATTGCGGATCCCATGTCTTTGGGTAAATGATGCAGGTGGTGTTTTCCTCCCTACATTCCCTCGGCGCCGTCTTCCAGGGCACTATTTTTGCGCCAAGCAAGAAAGGCAAGACCGCAAGCAGTATCAGTATTCGCATATCGAGCCTAATCGGGATAGGGCGACGCCTCACGGCGCCGCTCCTCCCACACCACCGTGCGTACGGATCACGTACACGGCGGTTCGATGAATAAAATTCCTACCGTGCTGCAAGAACAGGTAGCCCCATGTTACTGAAGTACCGCACCGGCAGGGCCAGTGCGAGCGCCGGGGTCTTGGACAGCCGCCAAGGGCCATGCGCGGACTTGCTGGTGTGCCATGCTTCACGCACGCTCACACCGCGTTTGCGCAGCTCCCGATAGCCGGCTCGTCCCCATTGCTTCCAGATATAACAGCGTAATTTGCGGCGTACCCATTTGTCTATATCGCGCAGAGGGCTCAGCACTTCGGCAATGCCGAAGTACGCTTTCCATCCAAGCAGGGTTTCTCTCAGCTCTGCAACGATATCCATCAAACGGCGGCCTCGCGTACGACGGGTCAGCGCGCGCACGCGCGCCTTGAGCTTGTCGATGGCTTGATCCGCCACCTTGAGCCGGACGCCTTGACGGCTGACCGTGAAGCCCAGAAACTTGCGTTGTGCTGGGCGATCCACCGCGCTTTTCAGCGGATTCACTGTGAGTCGCAGTGTGTCGCTGATGAAGCGGCTTACGCTTGTCATTACCCGCTCACCGGCACGTCGGCTTCTGACCAGGATGTTGCAGTCGTCGGCATAACGCGCGAAGCGGTGGCCGCGCCGTTCCAGTTCCCAGTCCAGTTCGTCGAGCACCACGTTGGCCAACACCGGGGAGAGCGGCCCGCCTTGCGGTACGCCCATCGTTGTCGCTTCGGTGTGTTCGCCGACACGGACACCCGCCTTGAGGTAGCGATTGATGAGTCGCAACAGGTCAAGGTCCGAACAGCGGTGTTTGAGCCGCGCCATCAACCGGTCGTGATTGACCCGGTCGAAGAACGCCTGCAAGTCCACGTCCACCACCCAACCCCAACCTTCCCGGATACTCGCTTGCACGTGGCGCACCGCCTGATGGGCCGAGCGCTGTGGGCGGAATCCGTAGCTGTGAGGGTGAAAATGGGGTTCCCATTGCGCTGTGATCACTTGCGCGATGGCTTGCTGGATAAATCGGTCCAACACCGTGGGAATGCCCAAGGGACGGGTCTTCCCATCCGGCTTCGGGATCTCCACGCGCCGCACGGGTTGTGGCCGGTAGGTGCCCGACAGCAATTGGGCACGCACGGCTGGCCAGTGGTGGCGGAGATAGTCTGGCAGGTCATCGACCGTCATGCCGTCGATGCCCGGCGCGCCTTGGTTCCGGCGTACTTGCTTTAGTGCGCGCTGCAAATTCTCGCGTTCCAACACGCGAGCCAGCAGCGCTTGGGGTTGAATCGACTCGGCATGCCCAGGCTCTCCAGTGACGGCTTCATCCTGCGCGGTGCGCGCAGCCGACGTTCGTCGGTGGTCAGGTGCGTTGCCGTCTCTCTTCACTTGTCTGCCTTGTCATTCATCGTTCAGGCCTTCGACGGCGCCATCCGCCTACTATGCCTTTTGCTGACTTCTCCACGGTATTCAGCGCCGATCTCTCGGCGCCCAGCTTCGTTGCTTTGAAGCACCGGGGGAGATCTCCCGGGGTAAGGCACGTTACTGTCGCGACACGAGCGCCGGATTTACAAAGTACACCCCAACCGCAGATGGAGGGCTTCGCGGTCACGTGCCCGCTCGCCCCGGATGTACCACGCCTAGTATCCGGTTTTTGTTCATCGCCCCGCCGCTTTGCGTTGGGCTTCCTTCAGACCCCACCTCACGGTGACGCCCTTGCCCTTCCGCTAGCCTTCGGCTCTGCGAAAACCTGGCTGTCGGACTTTCACCGACATAGTTACGTGCCATGCCCGGCACACACGTTCCCAGTAACCGGCGCCGTGCACGCGGCGTGCCGCTTGCACGGCGTCCGCGTTGACTGGGCGGTTAGGCATCAGTAGGTCACGAGCCATTATGCTTCACACTAGTTTTCGTCACTAAGGCGAGCAACAACAATGCACCAACCCACAAACACAAAAAGGCTCCCCGCTGCCTGACTCCAACGTCCATCCCAGAGAATCCGGCGTATCTAGGCCACGAAGTGATAAGAGCGGCGTAAGCAGCGGGGCCAGTGGCTGCAATAACTCCGCCCAACACACGACGGGCCCAGCTAGACCCTTGCCATACCACCACCAGCCCTGATATCACCATAGCTAAGACTGAACTGTAGAAAAATAATAGCAAGCCAGCATCGTGAAACGTCTGCTGGCGGACTGCTTCGAACCCCATCTTTTTGAGCTGTTGCATATTCATCGCAGTTTCCCGGAAGTAGGCAAGGATAAGCAATCCGGAAACGGCGATGCCGAAAACCATCGATGCAATGTGGCTCAGCACTTTTGAGCCGAACGCTCGCCGAAAGGAAATGGAGATACCTAGGCATAGGAGAGCTAATGCCGCAAGCAACATCCCAGCCGTGATCCAATCCCCGTTGGGGGCCAACGCCGCATAGGTACTGATTTGATTGCGTATCCAACTAAAGTTGTGCATACCCAAATGACCGATAACCAGTGCAATAGGGGCAGTGAATAAGGCTAACCACGCAGTAAAGAGCGTAATGCGCACGTCCATTATTTTAGGTCTACATGTCCGATTGACTGATGCCTAACGAGGCTGTAGAAAAAGCCTTGCTTTGAAAAAAATCAATTTTTCATACCTCTATAACTCATTGATCCACTGACGTTATTGCTACCATTAATTCTGAAACTATAGACTGAAACTGGCTTTTTCTACAGCTCAACGCCGCCTTAAGCGGCTGGCTTACCTGGAGCGCGGCGGAAGAGTAAGGTAGTCCCAGTCGACTTCAGCTACATACTTTCCTTCATGTACCAGCTTGGTACGAACTCGCTTTTTCATTGCTTTCTCCTCAGCGGCTTGCGAATGACTGGTTTGGGTCGCTTACCGTCCAGTCGCGAAACGGCCGGGAGCAGCCGTTCGCCGGCTGCCTACGATGATGACAAACCGCAGGAAGATTACTTTTTCATCTTGATCAGCGCGTCGTAGGCATTGTCGCAACGATCAACTTCTGCACTGTCCGTCGCCGGGTCGACGAGCAGAATCTTGGCGCCCCGCAGCGGCGACGCCAGTTTCTTCACCGGCGACAGATAATTCATCTTCAACATCAGCGGCTGCGCATCGCTGATCGTGTATTCATAAAACAGCAAGGCGGCATTCGGATGAGGCGGTCTGCGCGATACGCCTATGCCGTTCGAGTGTCCGATCATCGGATCAATCGCAAACCAGTCAACGGGCGCGCCTTGTTGCTTGGCCTGCTCGATCATGTGGCTATAAACGGACAGCGCCAGCGGCACCTCGCCCGATACGACCATGTTGGCCAGAACCGAATTGCCGCTGCGCACCGACAAGCCGTTACGCGCCGCGATCTCCCGGAACAGCTCGCCGCCTTTTTCCTCACCCAAATTCTTGAGCAAAGTGCAATACCATTCACCGCTTTTCGCTTCGACACCAAGCATGCCTCTCCATCTGGCGTCGAGCAGATCGGCCCAGCGTTTGGGCAGATCCTGCTTTTTGACTGCATTGGTGTTGTACGCCTGCACGAAAACGTTGATAAATTGCGGGGCCCAACCGCGATGGGCGGGCATAGCGCCTTCCAACATTTCTTTTTGCGAGCTGGAATTGATTTCTTGCAGAAGTTTTTCCCGATATATCGCTTCAAGTTCCGGCGAAGAAACGCTGACCGCGTCGAAGTCCCAGCGGTTCGCTCTTTTTTCCGCCACCATGCGCTGCAACACCTTGGCCGAGGATGCCCGCCACACATTGACGCGGACGCCGTAGCGGTTTTCGAAATCAGCGCTCAGTGCCCCAATCGTTTGTGCGGCATTGGAGGTGTAGACGGTTAAAGAGCCTTCTTTTTGTGCCGCTTCCACCAGCCGTTGATGACGGGAAGTGCTGTCGTTGGATGCCAGTTCAGCGAATGATTGTGCCGATGCGAAGGGGGCCGCAACGGCCATCAGAAACACGGGGATCATCACGCGTGAAAATTCGATAAACAGAGACCGATTCCCCAGGCGCACAGGAGTCCGCGACGGTGCGGGTGCGGCCTTTTGCGGGGAAACGGCCGTGGTCCGAAAGTTGCTCAGCCGTTCGATGAAGCGACACCGATGGATAAAGCCGCCGCTTGCGCCGCCTGGGCTGCCTGCGCCGCCCTGGAAATACCAGCCGGGAGTGTCGACATGTCAAGGCCGTGCAACTTGCATGCATTCGCGGCCAACACTTTCGTTTGTGTCTCCAAAGGCAGGTGGCCTATATCGCGCTGGATGACCTTGATCGAATTCGGCCAGGTCGAATTGGCATGGGGAAAATCATTCGACCACATGACGTTATCCTGACCCCACCATTCCAGATTGCGGCCGCAGACCGAATCGTTGAAGAAGCAGGAAAAGACCTGATTGCGAACGTACTCGCTTGGGTCCTTGGTGAACGGCGGCGGGTTCACGCCACGGAAGCGGCGAAAGTAATAATCCCACTGCTGGACCATGAAGGGCAGCCAGCCGGATTCGTTTTCCACCGTCACGAGCTTGAGTTTCGGGTATCGCTCCAACACGCCATAGAAAATAAAATCGAAGAGCGCGTTGGTGACGTCCATCAGCTTCAGGTTTACGCTGCCGCGGTAATGCTCGATGCCTTTTTTTCTTTCCTTGCCGTGGTAGCTGTGGCCCGTCAGGATGTGCATGTTGACGGGCGCATCCAGGTCCTGAGCCGCCGCCCAAAATTTGTCATAGTGACTGGAATGAAAAGGGAGATCCGGATGGGGCGCCTGCCAAATCAACGCGCCTTTGAGCCCTGCCTTGCGGCAACGTTCCAGCTCTTTGACTCCATTGTCAACGTTATAAACAGAGATAGCCGGAATGCCGATAAGACGGTTCCGGTCCACGCTGCAATATTCGATCAACCAATCGTTGTAAAGGCGGAAGCAGGTTTCTTGCAGTCCGGCATCATTGAGAGCATAGAAACCCAGCAGGAGCGTCGGATAGAGCACTTCGGCGCTAAGGCCGTCGATTTCCATCTCCTTGATCCTCGCGTTCGGATCCGATCCGCCGGCACGCCGCTGGAATCCTTCGCCTAATTTATGCGGAGGAAACAGCGGCGCGGCCTCGCGATATTTTTCCGGCACTCCCTTCTTCCAAAGATCGACCGGCTCCATTACATGGGAATCCGCTGAAATGATGACCCCATCAATCCCTCGACCCTGACTATCTATCGCCGCCATATTTGCGCCCTGCTTGATTGGTCAAAACGCGATAAATTCGCGCACCGGCGCCGGCTACTCGAAGAACTCGCCGTCGCGGTACACCACGGGCACGCGCTTGTTCTCCCGCGAATCGCCGGGCATCGGCTCGCCGCGGATATTAAGCCGACCGGCAGCGTCCCGAGGCCCCACTCGGCAACCGATCCGCACCAGCACCAGCGGCTCTTGGCTGGTGGCCTCGAACCAGTAATACGCGCCAGCGGGCAGCATGATCCCCTCGTGCTTACCGACATCCGTATAGCCTCCGTCCACGTCGTAGTAGCGTGCGCTGCCCTGCAACACGATGAAGGTGTGGTCTTCGTTGGGATGCGTGTGCAGTCCGTTCTCGCCGCCGGAGGCGTAGACCTTGAGCGTCGCCCACATGTTGTCGGTCCCGGCCAGCGCAGTGTTGGTACGCCCTTGATCGAGCATCTGGGCGCGCATCTTGAAGAACGACGGTTTCTTCGCCCTCGCCTTGATGTCCGCGCGCGCGCCGTGGTGTTTGTCGTCCTGATCGGTTGCCTGCATAGACGTCTCTCCTTCGTTGAGCGCGCGCCCCGCATCGATCAGCGCGCGAAACATTACGATATTAAATTAATGTTGTGCCATACTCAAGGGCCCGCATGGCCACACATGCAGTGAAGAAAGAAACATGCACTGGATACAAAACATGGGTCGTTTGGTCCTGTCCCTGGCGACGCTGGCAACGGCCTTATCCGGCTTCGCGCAAGATACGTCGCTGTTGCGGTATGACGGCCCGGATCGGGCCCGGAAGCTGACCGCGGCGGCGCAAAAGGAAGGCTCGTTCACGCTGTACACGAGCTTTTCCGAAAAAGACTTGCCGACCCTGATCGTCCCGTTCGAAAAAAAATACGGTATCAAGGTCGAAGTCTGGCGCGCCGGGTCCGAGAAAGTGGTGCAACGAACCCTGATCGAAGCGGCGGCCAAGCGCTACGAGGTCGATGCGATCCAATCCGCCGCGCTCGAAATGGAGGCGCTGCATCGGGAAAAAATCCTGCAACCCGTCACGTCACCGTACTCGACGGAACTGATCGCGGGCGCGCTGCGGCCCCATCGCGAATGGGTGGCGACTCTGCTGTCAGTTTGGGTGCAGGCCTACAACACCAACCTGATCAAAAAGGAAGACTTGCCTAAAACTTTTCGGGATTTGCTCGACCCGAAGTGGATGGGCAAGCTCGGCATCGAGGCCAACGTCCCGGAATGGTACTCGACTGTGGTCTTGCATATGGGCGAGGAGAAGGGTATCAAGTTCTTTCGTGACCTAGTGGGGCGCAACGGTATCTCGGTGCGCAAGGGGCATTCGCTGCTCAACAATATGGTGGTCGCCGGCGAAGTGCCGCTGGCGCTGACGGTCTACAACTACATGCCGGAAGCCGCCAAGCGCAAGGGGGCGACGATCGACTGGTTCGTGTTGGAGCCGGCGGTCGCACGCACCAGCGGCATCGGCATCGCGCGCCGCGCGCCGCATCCGAATGCCGCGCTGCTGTTCTACGATTACATGCTGTCGACCGAGGCGCAAAAATTGTTGTTGTCGATGGAATATGTGCCGACAAATACCAAGGTGCCGTCGCCGCTCGCCAAGCAGCGGTTTACGCTGGTCGACCCGGCGGTCGCGCTGGACCAGAGCGACAAGTGGGCCAAGTCCTTTGAGGAGGTGATACTCAAACGGGATGGCCGATAAATGCGAAGGGTGATGTACGGATTGAATGAGCTCATCGGCGTTCTTGAAAATGGAATGAAACTCCGGCCCGGCGCCGGCGAAGACTGTGTGCCGTAACCATCCAGTCGTCCGAGAGGAGAGAATTTTGCCGCCCGATTTGAAGCGCGCTTCTGCGGTTCTGGTGTTCGCCATGTCGCTGGTGCTTTTTGTTCACGCCGGACATTCACAAACGTTGCAAAAGCTTGCCACGTATCAGGGCGAAGACCGGCAGCAGCGCCTGATAGAAGGAGCAAAAAAGGAAGGCGCGCTTCTTTTTTATACAACCTTCCCGACCGAATATGCCAATCAGCTGATCGAACCGTTTAAAAACAAATACGGCGTCAAGGTCAACGTCTGGCGTGCCCGTTCGGAAATCGTTCTACGGAAAGTCATCACCGAAGCGCGCGCCGGCGGCCCTAGCGTCGATGTGATCACCATCATTTCGCCGGCTGTGGAAGCGCTGCGACGCGAGAATCTCGTGCAGGAAATTCACTCTCCGTATCATAAAGACTTGGTCCATTTCGCCGTGCCCGCGCACCGTGAATGGGTCTCGACCTTGCAGCATGTGTTCGTGCAAGCCTACAACACCAACAAAGTCAGGAAACAGGACCTCCCCAAAACCTATGAGGATCTGCTGGCGCCCAAGTGGAAAGGCAAACTGGCGATAGAAGGCGACGATCACGAATGGATGTCGTCGGTGATTGCGGATATGGGCTCAGCCAAAGGCATCAAGTTCTTTCGCGATCTGGTCGCAAACAACGGACTCTCGGTCCGCAGCGGCCATCCTTTGTTGACGAATCTGGTCGCGTCCGGCGAAGTGCCGCTGGCACTGACGGTCTATCAATACAGCGTAGAACAGGCAAAGAAAAAGGGCGCGCCGATTGACTGGTTCGTGATTGAGCCCGCGGTGAGCATTACGAACGGGATCGGCGTCGCCAAAAGGGCGCCACACCCACACGCCGCCTTGCTGTTCTACGACTACATCATCAGCCCGGACGCACAGCGCATACTGGCAAAAATCGGCTACGTCCCGACTAACGTAAAAATTGAATCGCCGATCAAGGGCGTCAAGCTCAAACTTCTCGATGCCGCAACCTTGCTCGACAAGCAGGAAAAATCAACCAGCCTGTTTGAGCAAATCATTCTCAAAGGCGCTACGCGCTAGTGTTGTATGCCATTAATAATGACCATTTTAAAAAGACGAGGAGTCACGTCTCGACGACCTGTTGCCCAAACCCATTTGTTTGCTTTTCCATCGCAAGCGCCATCCCGTGAATAGAGGGCAAGTCCGAAATCGAGCACTCGCTGAACGTTGCCATTAAGGCATTGTAGGATTAATCGTGCGCATGGCACGCTACGCTCGCTGCCATTCAACATTGGATCGGCTCGTTGATTACATGAGCATGACTCATGGAAACGTGTTGGTTGAATGGTGTTCGCTGATTGTAGAAGACGATTTCAATACCGGGAAAGAGATCGGCGGCAAGCCACCGATCAATCTGCGCGAAGTATTCTGCTTTATATTCTCCAAGGAAATCATCAAAGTTGACGACCATGAACGCGACGCACTTCACTTCGTCGGAGTTATCGTAAGATTTCATTTGGCTCTTAGCCTTACATAAAGTTGGCTTCAACTTATCGTAGATGAACTTCTCATCAAGTAAGTTTGTTGTCGAGTCAACATCCCCTTCTTGCTGTCTATTCACTTCATCTTTGGAAGGTTGGATGGTTTTTACCTCGCATAGAACCTTCCGCCCATTCAGTTCTCCTTCAAGGTCGGGGGTCTCCTGTCCCATCTTCTTCGCCCTTGGAATGAAGCACAGCCGAGAACAGCCAAGGTCAATAAGGTAGTTGTAGGCACGCGCTTGGTTCAGTATCGAGATTAGCTGTTGCTGCCCGCGCCCTTTGGTGTCGAATGCGGTCAGGTAGGGACGAGCTTCGTCCTTCAAGTTTTTCCAAGACACGGCATCAAGCCGCTGGAACTCTCGTTCATAAGCGAGCCACGCCTGTTTCATCGAATCAAGCGAAGGGTCTTTATCAATAATATATTTGTCGAAGTTCGCAAAACACGCACGGGGATCAGATTGATCTTCGATTAGGTCTCGCAACTCATATACTCTGGGCATTTCTCTACGAAACATGGTGCGACACCAAGAGAGATTCGGAAATAACACACAACCATTTTACGCTCATAAGCGAGCGTAGCGTGCCAGACTGTATGAAAACTCTAAAAATTTCTTTCATGACTGGAGAATTTCCCACTCTATATCAAGATACTGGGGAAATATTTCGCAATTGCGCCACGAGAGCGCCAATATTTGTATTTTCTTGCACAGGTACTCCCACCAAAAAATTTGAGTTCGGGTTTTCACACAGTCTGGTGCGCCGTGCGCACGATTAATCCTATAATACCTTAATGGCAACCTACGCGAGCTCAGTGCAACCTACCGCGCTTGGGTTTCTTCTTTTTCGGCTTGGCAAACACCTCTGCGAACGGATTTTCTACTCTCTGGGTTGTATCGCGATAAGTGGCGCCATGAACATAGTTATCTTCCAAATATTTTTTTAGGTCTTCGGAAATATATATCCCGTGATAGTTAGGAAGCATAAAAATATGATGCCCATTGACAATCTCATCGTGATATTGAGCTTGAATGACATACATTATCTTCCCACTATCGAATCTTTTTAATTCTGTTTTTTTCAGGTCAAGCGCATCAAGTATGCACAATACATTCATGTAGCTGTATCCCGGCTGGCCATCTATATCAACCGGCAGAAATTCGAGCTCATCATCGGTAAATGCCTGGATCAATCCTTTTAGCTTTTCACTTACTATCAGTATCACTGCCGCAAAATATGGACAATCCCCTAACGGTACACTTTTCTTGACCACTCCCTTCATAGAATTCAGCGAGACCTTACCCCATAGCTCCCCCATTCTTTTCCCGCGTTCGTGTTTTACTAATTCGGTTAGTTCCTTATCATAGGTTATGCGCAAAAAATGGACATCGCCCTCCAACTCATAAATCTTCATTGTTCGCCTTTATTCAATTAGCCCGGTAAGTTGGGGTGAGTGAAACGAACCCCAACCTACGCGAGCTTTCTCGTTGTTCAATGTTTAGCCTTCATTCTCAACGTTCGTGCGTTTTCAAATTCTTTTGCGATTTCGTTTTCGTTAAGTTCTTTTAATTTATTGATTATGATTTGGTATTCTTCGAACGCTCTGTGATTTTCCTGGTCGGCAATGAATTTGATGACATTTTGCCTTTCTGGCAACTTGAGCTTTTTTAATAGAGACACAAAACTCGACGTATCTTGAATGGCGTAGGTGGCCGCGACACTGTGTAAGGCCGACCAAGCATCACAACATCCCGGCGCTCCCCCTTTGGTTATGGAAACAACTTTTTCAGAAACGAGTTTTCTCTTCATTTCCGGAGCACTATTCAAAATAAAAATATACTCGTGGCTGTTGTTATATAGTTCTGAGAAATCGTCGGGATCGAAAATTTGTTTGAATTCTGATTTAGTTTTGGGAAATAGATCGAGATATTCCTCCCAAGACTTGACGTTGTTTGGATTGCTTTGGAGCGAGAGAAACGCGGCTCTCACCTTATGCGCTGTATCAGACAGAGCCGTATCTTTTGCCGCCGCAAAAAAGGCGAGAAAACCGAGACCGAAAGCAAAAAGAAAACGGGACGCCTTCTTCGCTACGTGCATACTATTTCCTCGTTTGACGCATAACTAAAAGTCGACACCAAATAAATACCTAAAATTTTAGCGGTATGGGTATAAAATTGAAAATGCACTATAAACTATGGGTTAAAATCAATACAAGACGATTTTTAGCACGCCTTAAATTAACTGCCGGTTGCAACAGGATGTCTGGGATCGCGTATCCACTCGCTCCAAGAGCCGGGATATAAACGCGAGCCGGACAGACCGGCGATTTCCATCGCCAGCAGATTGTGACAAGCGCTGACGCCGGAGCCGCAGCTATGAATCACTTTGTCCGGCGGTTTAGTGTTAGATAAATCGACAAACGCGGCGCGCAGCGTGCTGGCCGGAAGAAATTTTCCATTGGCATCGAGATTGCGTTCGAGCGGCCGGTTCACCGCGCCGGGAATATGGCCGGCGACCGGATCCAGCGGTTCTTGCTCGCCGCGAAAGCGTTCCGGCGCGCGTGCATCCACCAGCAGGTCTTCGGGCTGTTGCAGTTGCTCTTCGATATAACGGGTCCTTACCCACATGCGGTCGTTCGGCTTCGCCACGAAGCGTGTGGCGGTTGGACGCGGCAGAGTCGTCTCGAGTGGCCCGCCTTGCTGCTGCCACGCGGCGAAGCCGCCATCAAGCACCGCGACCGCGTAGTGCCCCAGCCAGCGCAGCAACCACCACAGGCGCGCGGCGATGGCATTGGTGTTGTCATCATAAGCCACCACTTGCTTGCCGGCATCGACGCCCCACTGCCCGAGTTTATCCGCAAACACAGGCGGCTTTGGCAGCGGATGGCGCCCGGTCGTCACGGTTTTCCCGCGGCTAAGATCGCGATCCAGATCAGCGTAGCGCGCGCCCGGTATGTGGCTGGCCTGGTACGCGCGCAGGCCCGCTTGCGGATCGGCTAAACGAAAACGGCAATCAAAGATGATCCACTGGGGATCAGATAAATGCGTCTTTAGTGCATCGACGGTGACTAACGTAGTAAAAGCCATGTGATATTGTGCCATATTTACCAGCCGTGGTTTAATCTGCACGAGTTTAAGCCCAAAATAACGGAATAATAAGCAACCACTATGTCCGACACGCGGAAAAACTCGCGGATATGAAACGCGAGGCGTTGAAGCGCGCACTTGCCGCGGCCATCGTCGCCTGCGCGGTGAGCGTCGCCGCGCCGGCGCTTGCGGAGGCCAGGACGGTGCTGCGCATTTCCACTTCCGCGGTTCCGGACGACTGGCACGTGAAGATGCTCTACGTATTCAAGGAAGAGCTCGGGAAGGTCCTGCCTGGCCGTTTCGACGTGCAGGTACACCACTCCGGCACCCTGTTCAGGCAGGGCACCGAGCCGGTGGCCATGCAGCGCGGAAATCTGGAGATGGCGCTGCTGTCCATGCAGGACATCGCGCGGCAGATTCCCGAGTACTCGATATTCACGGCCGGCTATCTGATCCGCGACCCCGATCATCTGAGCAAAGTCTATGGCGGGCCGATCGGCGAAGAGGTCAGGCGCAGGACCGCCGAAGTAATGGGAATCCAGTTGCTGCAGGCAGTCTATCTTGGGACCCGGCAGGTGCAGCTGAGGGAGCGAAGGCGCGTGCGCATCCCGGCCGACCTGGCCGGGGTCAAGCTGCGCATGCCCGGCTCGAAGGAGTGGCTCTTTCTCGGCCAGGCGCTTGGCGCGAATGCTACGCCGATGCCGTTTACCGAGGTGTACCTGGGCCTCCAGACCGGCACCATCGACGGCCAAGACAACCCATTGCCGACGTCGAAGTCAGCCAAGTTCTACGAAGTCACCCGGCAGGTGGTGCTGACCGGCCATCTGGTGGACGTGCTGCAGCTGGCCATTTCCGCCAAGGCGTGGAACGCCCTGTCGGAGAAGGACAAGGCCGCGGTCAAGAAAGCCGCGGCCAAGGCGGCGAAGTTCAACGACGAAAACCGCGTGCGCGAGGAAAAGGAACTCATCGCGTTTTTCCGGACGCAGGGTATCGAGGTCACGACGCCGGACGTCGAGGCATTCCGCAAGACGGTGCAGGCGGCGTACCTGAAGTCGGAGTTCGCGCAGAAGTGGCCGCGGGGACTGCTCGAGCGCATCAATGCGGTCAAGTGACGGTGTGCGTCTCTTAAGGGACGGCATGCACCTTGGCGAGCGGCTCTCGCGATGGGCCGACCTGGTCGGCGCAGGCTTGTTCGCCGTCCTGTTTCTGAGCCTGATCCTGCAGGTCGTGCGCCGCTTCGTTTTCGGCGCGCCCGCCGCGTGGACCGAGGAACTCGCGGCGATCGCCTTCGTATGGGTGATTTTCTGGGGGGCGGCGTTTACCACGGAGCTCGCGGCGCACCCATCGGTGGACCTGGTCGTGTCGCGCTTCGGGCCAATTTCCAGTCGTGTGCTGTACGCGCTCGGCCTGCTCCTGCTTGCGGGCTGCTTTCTCTGGGCGCTGCCCGGCATGGCCGATTACATTTTTTTCATGGCCCGCGAGCGAACGCCGGTGCTCGACTTGCCCGTAAGCTGCGTGTACGGCGTGTTCCTCGCGTTTGCACTGATGGTGGTCCTGCGCTGCCTGGCGGGGATCGTGCGTCCGCCGCCGCCCACGCGTCCCGATGTGTCCCGCGAAGCATGAGCGCCGCGTTCTGGCTGATGCTCGCGGTGTTCATCGGCATCGCGCTGTTGCGCGGCCCCATCGGCTTGGCGATGATCGCCGGCGGCATCGCCTATCTCGGCGCTTCCGGACAGGACATGGGACTCGCGGCGGAGCAGATCCTGAACGGCCTGTTCGGCAGCTTCGTGCTCATCGCCGTGCCGATGTTCATCTTTGCCGCGAACGTGATGAACGCCGGCACCATCACCGAGCGCATCTTCGCCCTCGCCCACGCCCTCATGGGACGCTTCCGCGGCGGGCTGGCGCATGTAAACGTGTTGGTGAGCGTCATCTTCTCCGGCATGAGCGGCAGCGCGATCGCGGACGCGGTGGGGCCGGGGATGGTCGGGGTCGAGATGATGGGCAAGGGCGGCCGCTATCCCAAGGCTTTCGCGGTCGCGGTGAGCGCGGCCGCGGCCACCATCGGACCGATCATTCCGCCGTCGATTCCCATGGTGCTGTACGCGCTGGTCTCGGGCACGTCGGTGGGTGCGCTGTTCCTCGGGGGCGTCGTTCCCGGCCTGCTGATGGCGGCCGCCATGTCGCTAGTGATCGTCTGGGTCGCCCGGCGCCGGAAGTTCCCGACCGAGGCGAGCGTACCGTGGTCGGCATTTCCGCGCATCCTGGCGCGTTCGCTGCTGCCGGTGCTGATGCCGGTCGTGCTCCTCGGAGGAATCTACTCGGGAGTATTCACTCCGACCGAGGCGGCGGCGGTGGCCGCGCTCTACGCCCTTCTGCTTTCGCTGTTCGTCTACCGCGCCCTGGACTTCAAAGGGCTGTTGTCCATTCTTGCGGAGAGCACGCGCGCAACGGCGGTGGTCGAGATCATCATCTGCGGCGCGTTTCTGTTCAATTACGCGCTGGCGGCCGAGCAGATTCCGTCGCACGTGGCCGACTGGTTTTCGTCGCTGGACTTAAGCCCGTTCGGATTCCTCATGGTCGTAAACATCGTCTTCCTGGTACTCGGTTGCCTGCTGGATACCACCTGCCTGCTGCTCGTGCTGGTGCCGCTGCTTGTGCCGGTGGCCAAGGCCTTGGGCATAGACCTGGTGCACTTCGGCGTGGTCATCGTGGTGAACATGATGATCGGCCTGCTCACGCCGCCCTACGGCGTGCTGCTGTTTATCTTCAGCGGGTTGACCGGAACTCCGGTGAAGGCGATCGTCCGCGACCTCGTACCGTTCATTCTGGCGCTGGTGGCGGTGCTCTTGCTCATCGCGCTGGTGCCTTCGCTCGTTCTCGGACTCCCCAGGCTGGCCGGCTACTTCGGCTGAATCGGGTCGTGCGTTGCGGACTCATCGCCGATCTTAGATATTTTTCAGGTCTTCGATAATTTTCAGGAAATCGGGATTTGCCGGTGCCGCCTTTGCGTTTGGCGCATGTTCGCGCTAAATTGTCGGGCGGCGTTCCGCGGAAAACCGCACCACCCGATCCGGAGCCCAGCGATGCCGAAAATAATAAGGACATACATCGTTGCCGCAGCAGCCGCACTCGTGATGCTGCCCGGCCTAGCCTGGGCCCATCACTTCATGGGCGGGAGGCTGCCCGAGACGTTCGCGCAAGGCTTGCTGTCGGGCTTGGGCCACCCGGTGATCGGCCTGGATCACGCGGCGTTCATCGTTGCCGCGGGGTTCTTCCTCGCGTTGATTAACGGCGGGATGTGGGGCGTCCTGGCTTTGATCGGCGGAAGCCTCCTCGGCGCCACGCTGCACCTGACGGGGTCCGTCCTGCCCGCGGACAAAGTGGGCGTGGCGTTGTCCGTGATCCTGATCGGCGGCCTGGTGATGGCCCGGCGCCGGATCAAGCTATCCTGGCTGGCCGGCGGCCTGGCGCTCGCGGGCATGCTGCACGGATATGCCTATGCGGAATCCATATTCGGCGCAGAAGCGGCGAAGCTCCGCGCGTACCTGATCGGTTTTTCTCTCGTCCAGCTGGGCGTCGCGGCGGTGGCCTTCGTGATACATCGGCGCCTGATCGCCACCCGCGAGGCTTGGGCGAGGCCGGTCTGCTCCGGGCTCGGAGCCGCGGTGGGAGCGATCGGCACGGTGTTCCTGGTAATCAACGAGCTGAGTTGTGCTGCGCATACACAGCGGGTGAACCCGCTACGGAGAAGTCATGAGTGACCACGATCATCATCACGGCGACGACCACGTCCACGAGCACAACCGCCCGCTCTCCGGCCCCGCGCTGCGCGTGAAGGCGCTGGAGTCGCTGCTCACCGAGAAGGGTCTCGTCGATCCGAAGGCGCTCGACGAGGTGATCGAAACCTACGAGACGAAGGTCGGGCCGCGCAACGGCGCGCGGATCGTCGCGCGCGCGTGGGTCGATCCCGCCTACAAACGGCGCCTGCTCGCGGACGCCACCGCCGCCATCGCGGAGTTCGGCTTCATCGAGCGCCAGGGCGAGGACATGGTGGCGCTCGAGAACACGCCGAAAGTCCGCAACATCGTCGTGTGCACGCTCTGCTCCTGCTACCCGTGGCCCGTGCTCGGGCTGCCGCCCGTCTGGTACAAGTCGGCGCCGTACCGCGCGCGCGCCGTCATCGACCCGCGTGGCGTGCTGAAAGAGCTGGGCGGCGAGATTCCGGACGACGTCGAGGTGCGCGTGTGGGACTCGACGGCCGAGCTGCGCTACCTGGTGCTGCCCGAGCGTCCGGCGGGGACGGAGGGCTGGAGCGAGGAGCAGCTGGCGGAGATCGTCACGCGCGATGCGATGATCGGCGTTGCGCAGGTGAGCGTGCCGGCGCGGAGCAAGCGATGAACGGCGCACACGACCTGGGCGGCATGCACGGCCTGGGGCCGGTCGAGATCGAGCAGGACGAGCCCGTCTTCCACTCGCAGTGGGAAGCGCGCATGTGCGCGCTCAATCTCGCTTGCGTTTTCCACCGCAAGTGGAACATCGACATGTGGCGCTACGCGCGCGAGCAGATGTCGCCCGCCGAGTACCTCGCCACGACGTACTACGAGCACTGGCTGTTCGGTCTGGAGAAACTGCTCGTCGAGCATGGGCTGGTGACGGCGAAAGAGCTCCAGACGGGACGCGCCGAGGCGAAAACGAGCGAGGCGCGCGTCCTCAGGGTCCCCGACGTGGCGCACTTTCTGCGCAACCGCCGCCACGCGCGGCTCGACGCCGACGTGCCGCCGAAATTCAAGCCTGGCGACCGCGTGCTCACTCGCAACATCAATCCGACCGGCCACACGCGGCTTCCGCGCTATGCGCGCGGGCGGCGCGGCGCGATCGACCGCGATCACGGAGTGTTCATCTTCGCCGACACGAACGCGATGAGCCGCGACCAGAAGCCGCAGCATTGCTATAGCGTGCGCTTCACCGCGCGCGAGCTGTGGGGGCCCGACGCCCCCGCGCGCGACAGCGTATACCTGGACCTCTGGGATGACCACCTCGATCCCGCGTAACGTCGACATCCAAGTCCTCCCCGCGCTGCCGCGCGACGCGGACGGGCCCGTGTTCAAGGCGCCGTGGGAGGCGCAGGCCTTCGCGATGACGCTCTCCCTGCACGCGCGCGGCGTCTTCACGTGGCGCGAGTGGGCCGATGCCCTTGCCGCCGAGCTCGCCGCCGTAGCCGCGCGCGGCGAGCCGGACGACGGCACCCATTACTACGAGCACTGGCTCGCCGCCCTCGAGAAGCTCGTCGCCGCAAAAAAGATCATCCTGGGGCACGAGCTGGAGCGGCGCGTGGACGAATGGGACGCTGCCGCGCGCGCGAAGCCGCATGGCAAGCCCATCGAGCTGCCGCGCCGCTGATCGCCCGACATGGATATCGAAACGAGGCAGAACGATGGCGCCGAATAAACCGTCGGATGGCGAGATCAATCATGGCAAACTTGATAAGATCGTCGCCAAGGCGAGAAAAGACGCCGACGAGCGCATGCGCGGCTATCGCGACCAGTCGCTGCGCCTGCATCCGTGGGTATGCGCGCGCTGCGGGCGCGAGTTTACGCGCGAGAACCTGCACGAGTTGACGGTGCACCACAAGGACCATAACCACGACAACAATCCACCCGACGGCAGCAACTGGGAAAATCTCTGTCTCTACTGCCATGACTGGGAGCACCAGAAGTATTCTCAGCTCGTGAAAGGCGAGGGTGCCGGTTTCGGTGTGACCGTGAAAGCGGCCAAGGCCGCGGTGCACAATCCGTTCGCCAACCTCAAGGAGCTGTTGGCGGACAAAAAGAAATAGAGGAGGCACCCCCATGGCACTACCTTAAGCACCTTTGATCGAGGATACGGCGCCGGGGGGCTAAGAGCAACGAGTAGCCCGCATGAAGCGACAGCGAAATGCGGGGGAGCCCGCCGACGGCACCGTCCATCCCCGGATTCCGCCCCACAGGGACGTGGAAGTGTCGCGGAAGACAGGATGTCGGGAGCGACCGCTCCGCTCCATCCGGGCTACAAACTTAAGTCGCCACGGAGTCTACGTTTACGGTAGCGCCATTGTGCTCTGACATGAATTCCCTGCTAACAGGGAAAAATACAGGGAATTTCCGTAATTATTGACGCCTCCATTTACGCCCTACCCGGCGGAAACCCGCGCCCAGAGCCGATTCCCGGTCATCCGGCCCATTCTGAATACGCATCGGAACAGGAGATAACAGGGAATTAACAGGGAAATGTCACGCGGAGCCAAAAGGCGGTTCAGATAGGAATGGCACTACCTACCTTAAGCATTTCTGGCCAATGGTGTACCCCAAGAAAGGCAGAAAAAGCGAGGCCGAATCTCTTGAGTTTTGCTCATCGTGAATGAACCGGGCGCTAAGGTAGTGCCATTGAGGAGGCACCCATCATTAAGATTGTGCCATATTTGCCAGCCGTGGTTTAATCTGCACCAGTTTAATCGCAAAACCAGGGGAACAAAAGGAACCACCATGTCCGAAACCATTCTTGTGCGGCACGATAACGATATTGCCACGGTCGTACTCAACCGGCCGGAAAAGCTCAACGCCCTCACCAAGCCTATGTGGAATCAGCTTGGCGAGACCATACGGGAACTTTCCGCCGATGACAATCTGCGCTGCATCGTCATCCGCGGCGCCGGCGACAAATCCTTCGCGCCCGGAAACGACATCTCCGAATTCGAAAACGAGCGCTCCAACGTCGAGCAGGCAAGAGATTATGGCGAAGTGCATCACCGATCGCTCGCGGCATTGGCGGAATGCCGCCACCCCATAGTCGCGATGATCAAGGGCATTTGCGTCGGCGGCGGACTGGAGATCGCGGCGTTGTGCGATATGCGCATCTGCGGCGAATCGAGCCGCTTCGGCATCCCGATCAATCGCTTAGGCTTAGCCTTGGGCCTCGGCGAAATGCACGGATTGCTGTCCCTGGTCGGCAAAGCCGTGACGCTCGAGATTTTGTTGGAAGGCCGGGTGTTCGGGGCGCAAGAGGCAAAGGAAAAAGGCTTGGTTACCCGGGTGGTCGCCGACGACCAGGTCGAGGAGGAGGCCTATGCCACCGCCCGGCGCATCGCCGATGGCGCGCCGCTGGTGGCGCGCTGGCACAAGAAATTCATGCGCCGCTTAACGCAAGACCCCACGCCGGTCACCCACGCCGAACTTGACGAGGCCTACGCCTGTTATGGCACGGAAGACTTTCAGATCGGCTATAAATCCTTCCTCGCTAAAACGCAGCCGAAGTTCAAGGGGCGCTGATGGGTCCATTAACCGGGTTAAAGGTCATCGAGCTGGCCCACATCATGTCCGGGCCGACCTGCGGCATGTTGCTCGCCGATATGGGCGCGGATGTGATTAAAGTAGAAAAAATTCCCGGCGGCGATGATACCCGCCGCTTCACCCCACCGGAGATCGACGGCGAGGCCGCCGCTTTCCTTATGATGAATCGCAACAAGCGCGGCATCGCGGTGAATCTCAAAACCCAAAGCGGCAAGGATATTTTGCGGCGGTTGCTCAGCACCGCCGATGTCGTTACGGAAAATTACCGCACGGGCGCGATGGAAAAATTGGACTTAGGCTATGAAGCCCTGCGCAAAATCAATCCCGGCCTGATCTACGCGGAAATCTCCGGCTACGGCCGTACCGGGCCTTACGCCGGGCGCGGCGGCTTCGATCTGATTGCGCAAGGCATGTCGGGCATGATGAGTACCATGGGCGAACCGGGCCAGGCGCCGATCAAGGCGGGCGCGCCGGTCACCGACATCAATGCCGGCATCCTCGCGGCCCTGGGCGTGGTGGCGGCTTATATCCACCGCCTTAAGACCGGCGAAGGCCAACGCGTCGATACCTCGTTGTTCGAGGCAGGCATTCAACAAAACTATTGGCAGGTGGCGATTTACCTTGCCACCGGCGTTACGCCGCCGCCGATGGGCTCCGGCAATCCGCTTAACGCGCCCTAC
>DATGVQ010000016.1:0-9572 GCA_035300145.1 Acidiferrobacterales bacterium
TGGCGTTTTCATAATGGTAGGTTCTGACGGCGCCATCGGCATAGGTCACGGTGGTGAGGCGCCCTGGGCTGTCGTAGCTATAGCCCACGGTTTCGCCGACCGGGCCGGTCACCTTGGCGACGTGGCCGTCCGCGCTATAGGTCAGCGAGACGCTATGTCCGTGGGGGCCGGTAATGGACACCAGCCGGCCTTGCGCGTCGTTATCCAGGCGGGTGGTACGGCCGCGGGGATCGGTGAGGGTCTGCAGGCGGCCATCGGCCGCGTAGGTTTCGGTCTCGCCCGCGCGGGTTTGGTAGGTCCAGCCGTCGGCGATGGGGGTGATGCGATCGCTGACGTCGACGTCGGTGGTCCAGATGCCGTTGGTGGCGACGAAATAGTAGATGCGTCCGTCCGGGCGATGGGCGGTGACGCCGGTCTTATCCGGGTTGATGACCAGCCGGCGCGCGTATTCGTGGGTCCAATTGACGCCGATACCGGCATCGGGCGCGGTCAACTGGGCGTTGTACGCGCGCGCGAAGCCCGGTACGGCGTCGCGGCCGGGCAGATCGGTGTCTTGCTGGTGCTTGTTGCCGGTGAGGGCGGAACACGGGTTGCCGCGCCCCTCTGCGGTCTGGCACTGGCTAGCAACGGGGAAGATGTTGACGTGCCACCCCCCCGTCACCTCGGTCGGGCTTGGGTTGCCGTAGATATCAGTGTAGGTGCCGGTGGTGGTGCACTCGACGTCAAAATGACCCGGCACATAGGTGCAGGTGGTGGGCGATAACGTGTAATTCGGCCCGCCTGTCTGGTTTAAATACAGGATGGCGGCGGTCGTGAAATACGGAACGGCGCTCGCCTCAAGGGCGCTGCCGAATTTGGTGATGACGGTTTCGAGCAGCTCAACCGGAAAGCCTGCCGAGAATCGCCAGATTTCCATCTCGTACACGGACTCAGGGGGTGCGATGGATTCGGCGCGCGCGCTGCCGGCGCCGATAAGGAGCGCGATGCATAATAACCTGCCGATCGTGGTCCGCACGCGCCGTGCGGCGAGCCTATCGCCTGATTGTTGATTATCCTGCGCAAGAAACGACATATCGCGGAATTAATAGCTGAGATAACGCTTGTTATCATTATTCCTCCTTGCTCCCTTATGATTATCGGCGATAAGCTTTTTTATAAAGCTTATCCCAGCTTTTAAAGATGAGTTCGGTGAGAATAACCACTTATAACGAAACCGTCAATAAAGCAACGAGAAAAAATAAGCGCTAGGACAGCAGATTTTTAAGCTGTCTACGGCTTAACATTGCTGGTGCAGAATTAGCGAGAATGAATACTAAATGAACACTATGAGTGTCAACGCAAAGATCCACTGTTATGGGTTTAACCGCTCTAAACCAGGTGCGCGTAGATCCATCATCATTTCTTTGCACCCGACGCGGCATGTTTAGCCGTCCACAGTTCAATGGCCTTTCGTATCTCCGGCATGGCGCGCTGCGTGGCGTCTATCCCCGCCTGCATACAAAACTTCTTCTGGGTAAAATCCAACATGCCTACATTGCCCACCGCCGGGGTAATAAGAATGTCGGCGTCCTTCTTTTTATATCCCACGTTCTCCCTAAACATAATCGCCACCGCTTGCAGGGTAACGTCTACGAGATTTGTGATGTTGTAATTGGTCACGTTCTCGTTGATATCCACGGCAATCACGATGTCCGCGCCTTTTTCTCTCGCGACCGAGATGGGTATGTTGTCGATAATACCGCCATCCACCAACATCCTGCCTTGATGCACTACCGGCTGAAACACACCGGGTATGGCGCAACTGGCGCGCACGGCGCGGGCCAGCGGTCCTCGATCCAGCACGACACGCGTACCACGATTGAGGTCGGTCGCGACAGCGGCAAACGGTAACTTGAGATCTTCAATGTTACGCACCGGGATCTTACTCGCCACGAACTCTTCCAGCTTGTCGCCCTTAACCGGACCCATGCTGAGAGATAAAATGGCGTAATCAAACAAGTGGTCCTTCTCCAAGGAAAATGCCATCCACTCCAACTCAAAACTATTAGCCTGATATGCGTACATCGCGCCAATTAAGCTGCCGACGCTGGTGCCCACCACCATATCGATGGGAATCTTCTCCTGTTCAAGCGCGCGAATGACGCCTACATGGGCAAAACCTCTGGCCGCGCCGCCGCCGAGAACCAAAGCGATTTTTGGCTTAACTTCCGCGCGGGCGCTTATTCCTGCTTGGTTCAAGCTTGCGCATGCCGCTACCGCAAGAGGAATTAATATCAATACCAAAGACTTTATATATCGCATAATACCTACTTTATAATTCATATAAGGCTCAGCCGGAAGGAAAGGAATCACTATTTTATTAAACTCTGGTACACTAAACGATGTTGACCAGCTTATCAAAGATATAACTCAAAAGACGGTAAGCACTACAATCGAAAATAATGATTCCAGCGCTTTCCATCCGCAATCTAACCAAGACTTATCAGAATGGGCTCACCGCCCTCAAGCGGATTAGTTTCGATGTCGCGCAAGGCGACTTCTTCGCCCTGCTCGGCCCCAATGGCGCGGGCAAATCCACCACTATCGGCATTATCAGCTCGCTCATCAATAAAACCAGCGGCAAGGTATTTGTCTTCGGCAAAGATATCGACTCCCAATTCGATGAAGCCAAAAGCTATCTCGGTTTAGTGCCGCAGGAAATAAACTTAAATATTTTTGAGCCGGTAGTGCAAGTAGTGGTGAATCAGGCGGGCTATTACGGCATTGAGCGTAAACGCGCCTATAAACACGCGGAACGCTATTTGAAAAAACTCGGCCTCTGGGAAAAACGCCTGGACGCGGTCAGGACCTTATCCGGCGGCATGAAACGGCGGCTGATGATCGTCCGCGCCCTGGTGCACGAACCCAGGCTGCTGATCCTGGATGAACCGACCGCCGGCGTGGATATCGAGGTGCGGCGCTCCATGTGGGCCTTCCTAAAAGAGATCAATGCCGGCGGAACCACCATTATTCTTACCACGCATTATCTGGAGGAAGCGGAGAGCCTGTGCCGCAATATCGCCATCATCGATCAAGGCCAGTTGGCCGAGAACACCAGCATGAAGCGGTTGCTCAATCAGTTGAATACGGAAACCTTTGTGCTTGACCTGAGCCGGCCGCTTGAGACTTTGCCGGAAATGCCCGGTTACACCCTGCGTGCTATTGATGAACACACGCTAGAAGTGGAAGTATCCAAACAGCAAAGCATCAATGCCTTGTTCGCGGAGTTGTCGGGGTGCAATATTCAAGTGTTGAGTATGCGCAACAAGACCAATCGCCTGGAGCAATTATTTATGCATCTCGTCGCCAATAATAAAAATGCGGACGCCCAAAAATGACTTTGCGGGAAAAAATGATCGCTTTTAACACCATCCTCTTCAAAGAAATCATCCGCTTCACGCGTATTTGGGGACAGACTATCCTGCCATCGGTGATCACAACCGTGCTTTATTTCATTATTTTCGGCAAATTAATCGGTTCCCAGATCGGCAACATGGAAGGCCATAGATATATGGACTTTATCGTGCCGGGACTTATCATGATGTCGGTTATTACTAACTCTTACTCCAATGTCGTTGCTTCTTTTTACGGCGCCAAGTTTCAACGCAACATTGAGGAGATGCTGGTCTCCCCTACTCCGAATTATTTGATCTTGCTGGGTTTCGTCTCGGGCGGCGTGGCGCGCGGTGTGACAGTAGGGCTTGCGGTAACCCTGGTGTCGTTGCTGTTCAGTGACGTGCGTCTATACGATTTTTTCATTACTGCCAGTGTGGTTCTGCTTACGGCTGCCCTGTTTTCGCTCGCCGGCTTTATCAACGCCATATTCGCGCGCAGCTTTGACGACATTTCCATCGTCCAGACCTTTGTTTTGACGCCGCTCACCTATCTTGGCGGCGTGTTCTATTCTATTAAGCTGCTGCCCGCGTTTTGGCAACACGTCTCTTTGCTCAACCCGATACTGTATATGATCAATGCGTTTCGTTACGGCCTGCTAGGCACCTCGGACATCAGCCTTTATGTCTCCTATTTCATCATCATTGCTTTTATCCTGGGCCTGTTCACCTTTAGCCTGCATCTCATGAATAAAGGCTACGGAATACGAACTTAAAAGACTCCATAGGCGCCGTCCATTCCCGTACCCGGCTATGAAAATCACCCAGATCCGCTTTTTGTACCAAGTCGATTGAAGTATTAAGCTCAAGGTGAGCTGTTTTGTCATTGCGGTCGGGTGGCGTTCATCGACGGCCGTGTACATACCGCATCCACCAACCGCGCCAATACCGGTGCATCGTTGCGCCAGGCTATCTCGGGCAGACGGAAGTCGACATAGGCGAACGCCACCGCCACGGCGAGATCGCCCAAATCCGGCTGTTGCCTGCCGAAGCGGGCACCGCTGATACCATCGAGCGCGGCGGCGGCACGCGGGAGCGCACGTACCCAGCGCTCCGACAATATGGTGCCGGCGCCGTCGTTGAAACGACGTTGAATCACGACGCTGAAGGCGCAATCAATCGCCGCGCGACCCAAGCCGAGGCGCCGCAGCGTATCGGCGCGCGCTTGCGGTTGTGACGGCAACAGATCGTCGCGACGCGACCGTGTAATCAGATAATCGCAAATACAGCTGCTTTCGATCAGCGCGATGCCGTCATCGGTCACCAATGCCGGCACCTTCGCAAGCGGATTCACCGCCAGCAATTCCGGCGCGTCGTTCCACGGCTCGATCCACACCGTTTCGAGCTGGTCTGCCAATTCCGTTTCATGGGCGGTGACCAGCACCAACCGGGCATAAGGCGAGGTCTTGTTCAAATAGAGCTTCATGTGGCATCTCCTGAAAGAGTGGCACGCCCGAGCTCAGGCTCCACGACGAGCCGGCTGCGCTACACTGTCCGTTCTTCTTTAGCGTTACCGTTTTACCGCGGACTTCTTTAATTCCTAACTAAGCTTATGAAAGCGGCTGCATCACATGTTGCTTATAGGCCGGGCGGCCCTGCAGGCGCGCATACCAGGCTTCCACGTTCTTAAAGGATGGGCGTTTAATATCAAGCGTAAACCAACGATGTATTGCCGCCCCGAGCGGGATATCCCCCATGGTAAAGGCTGCGCCGGTAATATAGGCCCGCTTACTAAGCTGGCTGTCGAGTATAGCCACGCTCTTGCTCGCTTTCTTACATCCCGCTTCAATCACATTCTGATGCCGCTGTTCCGGCGGCTTCCTAATCAGCTCAATAAATACCGGTCGCAGCTCGAGCCAAAGAGTGCCGAGTTGCCAATCCATCCAGCGATCGGTCTCGGCGCGTTTGGCCAGGTCTTGCGGGCATAAAGCGCCCATTCCATACTTCGCCGCCAAATAACGCACAATGGTATTCGACTCCCAAAGCACGACATCGCCATCCTCGATAGTCGGCACCAAACCATTGGGATTAAGCGCCAGATATTCGGGTGTATTATTGATCCCAAACTGGCCGCCGGCATCAATCCGCTCAAAAAAAATGCCGAGTTCATCGCAGCACCACAGTACTTTTTGTACATTAATAGAATTTTTGCGACCCCAAATTTTTATCATGCTGAGAGCTCCTTAAATGTTCGCGGCCCCTATGCTAGCGCTAAAACGGTTCCCGATAAATCACCGAACAGGAACGGCTGGGATTTATCCCTTTAACTTGACCGGACGCCAAGTCAAGCCGCATTATTAAAAAATGAGATTCACATCCTTAATGCGGCTACTGCCGACCGCCCTGCTGCTCGCCGGCTGTCATTCCAACCCGTATTACGATCCAGCCAAACCGCATCATACGACGAAGGGCTTTCGAAATAACTATCCGCACGAACCACCCGCCAGTGTTTGGAAATGGAAGTGGGAACAGTTCTGGAACGGCGTGCCGAAAGAGCCTGAGGGCGGTTATCAATTTGAGCTGGTTAAACCCGATCTCAACTTTCTCGCCGCTAATCGCGCTCAGCCTACACTTACCTGGATCGGCCACGCCACGCTGCTGTTGCAGATAGGCGGGGTAAATGTCCTCACCGATCCGCATTTGACGGAGCGCGCTTCGCCCTTGCGTTTTGCCGGGCCGAAACGGCGAGTGCCGCCGGCGATACCTCTCGATGCGCTACCGCATATCGACATCGTCGTGATCTCGCATAATCATTATGATCATCTGGATGTACAAACGGTGGAGGGATTAAATGCCCAGTCAGGTGGGCCGCCGCAGTTCTTCGTGCCACTGGGGCTTAAACCCTGGTTTGCCGAACATGGCATCACTAATGTGCTTGAGCTGGACTGGTGGGAACAGCGCGAGCATCGCGGGCTTAAGATACATCTGCTGCCGGTGCAGCATTGGAGTGCGCGCACGCCCTTTGACCGCAATCAAACCTTATGGGGCAGTTGGCTGTTGGAGCATCCATACTTCAAGTTTTACTTTACCGGCGACAGCGGCTACTCCAGAGACTTCCAGGACATTGCGCGCCGCTTCGGCCCAATTGATCTTGCCGCCATTCCCATCGGCGCCTACGAGCCGCGCTGGTTCATGAAAACTATGCATGTTAACCCGGAAGAAGCGGTGAAGATCCACCGCGATTTACGCGCCAAATATTCCGTTGCCGTCCACTGGGGCACTTTCCGCATGACTGATGAGACATTGGACGAACCCCCTAGGCGCCTGGCGGCGGCGCTGGCCGCCGCCGGTATTCCGGCCGGACGTTTCTTTGTTATGAAGCATGGGGACACGCGCAAACTGGAGGCACTGTTCAAAATGCCCTCCACGTTAAGCCGGAAGAGAAAAGATTTAGTTGACGCCTCCGGCACTGACTGATAACCGCGCCACAGCTTCCCGGGTCACCGGGCGTCCGGCGACCAATCAACGATATACCAACACCGGGATCTTGGAGTGAGTCAAAACCCGGACAGTCTCACTGCCCAGCAGTACCGCCGCGATGCCTCTCCTGCCGTGCGACGCCATAAAGATAAGATCGCATTTTTTATCTTCCGCCGCTTTAATGATAGCGGTATAAGGTGAATTGCCGGGCGTGGAGAAGCACTCGCATGGCACACCGGCGGCCTTTGCCTCTTTCTCAATCACCGCGAGATACTCCCGGGTCTGGGTCTTGGTCATTTCCTCATAATCCCCCTGCGACAGTAACTCGGCCCCCCATTCGGCATAAAGCATGGGAGGAAAATCCGGCGCCGCAAAAAATCCGGTGACTTTGGCGCCGATCTCTTGAGCAAACTTAATACCGCTCTTTATTATCTTTTCCGATGACTCGGAGCCGTCTGTGGGTAGAAGTATATGCTTAAACATATATCCTCCTTTTGCTGGAAGCTATTATTGCCTGGGACCCATAAATTTAACATGTGGAATCATTTTTGGAATCATTTTTTACTGAGCCGATAAGAATTATCTCAAGCGCCTGGCGGGTTTTAATTAAGGCCAATCAACTGCTGCGTTTATTGGCCTCATAAATAGGCGTAAAGCGGGGAAGCGCGGCTTCGATGTCCTGCATACGGCGCTCATTAGATGGGTGGGTGGATAACAATTCGGGCGTCTTTGCGCTGCTGCCTTCCGTTTGACTCATCTTGCGCCACAAACTCAATGCCGCATGCGGGTCATAGCCGGCCTTAGCCATCAAATCCAAGCCGATATAGTCGGCTTCGGACTCCTGTTTGCGGCTAAACGGCAAACCGACGCCGATACCTAAAGCTAAATTCACCGCCTGCAAGCTGGCGTCGCTCATCTTGCCGGAGGCCCCCAGCACGCTCAAACCTAAATTTATGCCTAAAGATTCGGACATGCGTTCGCGACTGTGCTGGGCAATGGCATGACCGACTTCATGCGACATCACCGCCGCCAGCTCCGCATCGCTCAAACCGAGATTTAACAATCCGGTATACACCGCCACTTTGCCGCCCGGCAAAGCCCAGGCATTGATGGTTTTCGGGTCATCGATGACGTTAAACTCCCATTGATATTCCGGGTGCCCGGAGACTTTTGCAACGCGCTCCCCCACTGTGCGCACCTGATTGACGTATTTCGGATCATGGCTCAGCTTCGCTTTAGCCAAGGTCTCTTGGTAGGCCTGCAACCCCATTTGTTCCGCTTCACTTTCAGACACCAACATCAATTGGTGGCGGCCGGTAACGGGCGCAGTGGTGCATGCTGCCAACAACAGACCGAGTGGAATCAGCTTTAATAAAACTTTCCAGCGCAGCGTCATAAGTCCTCCGGTAAATCTCACAATAACCGCCCAGCCTTAGCCCATCCTCAGGCTTTAGTCGGAACGGGGCACAGGGAATGTTCAGCGTCCGCTCTACCGAGCCGTTATGCAGCAGATTTGCCCGCCACATCCCAGCCGGGAAAGACCAAAACCGCAGGATGGCATTTCAACGCCCGAGCAAGCACCTTCGCCCGCTCGACCCCAAGTGTCACGCGATCGTTCTCGATTGCCGAGATGGTAGTCTGAGGAATGCCCGTGAGTTCAGCGAGCTCATTCTGGCTCAGTTCTTGAAGTTCCCGAATGATGCGGACGGATTCTCCGACCGAGACATCGATTCGCTTCTTTGCGGGACGAAACTGTTTCATGGCTACGGCCTCCGATAATCGTGGGCAGTGATCGATACAACCTGAAAGGTCACCTCTCTTGGCGCGAGGCGATAAATAACCCGAAATTGCAGCCCGAGTCTGGACGACCGGTGGCCACTCCACTCGCCCGATAGGGCTTCGTCATGAAATCCCTTGATCAATCGAAGGCCTGGAGGACCAGCGCGTCCACTCGGTGCAGTTCCGCGTAGGTTGGGGTGAGTGAAACGAACCCCAACATCCCCACGTCATCGTTCACCGAACTGCCCATCTTGGCCCGGCTCACCCGCGCCCCAGTCCCGCGTCATTGTGCCGGCCGCGATATAACGATGGATGCTCGAATACGGCCAGTCGGCAGCGCGAGTCGCGTATCCGTGCTTTACCGGATTGTAATGGATGTAATCCACATGTGTTCTATAGTCTTGTTCATCGCGAAACATATGCTCCCAATAACGTCGCTGCCAGTTACCGCGTTCACCCTTATTGAGTCGGCTCGGACGGCGCTGTTCAGTCTTTGCCATGTGCCGTAAGAAGCCCGCCTTGATGAGCGACCAGCGCAGCGGATAATCCGCATCCCCCGCAGGAAGGGTCCAGACAGCATGCAGATGATCCGGCAGAATCGCCATCGCCTCGATATGAAACGGATACCGCCATTTTACGCCGCGTAGCGTCGCGCGCAACACATCGGCATAATCCGTCAACAGCGTACGATCCCGCTGGGCAAGATTAACGGTGAAGAAATACATCCCGCCCGCTACATTGGCCCGCCGGTAACGCATTGGTCAGGTTCCTCCTTCTAGTGTTGGGGTTCGTTTCATTCACCCCATACATGGACACCCCCCCGTTTGCAAGGTGACTGTTTCGTGTTGGCGTCGAACAGTAGTCGATTGCAGCCATACATCCGGCCTGTTAGTGCGGCATCGTATTGCCGCGGGCCCATGATGAGTTTCGCTGATCGGCGCT
>DATGVQ010000017.1:0-3131 GCA_035300145.1 Acidiferrobacterales bacterium
CCGGTACCCGCCCGCGGAAGCTTACGAACAACTCCATCGGTTCACGCGTGCCGCCCTGCTCTAAAATAGTATGTAAAAACTCCATGCCGGTTTTACGGTCAAATACGCCGTTCTCTTCAAATTTGCTAAATGCGTCGGCCGATAACACCTCGGCCCATTTGTAACTGTAATAACCGGCGGCGTACCCCCCGGCGAAAATATGCGTGAAGCTATGTTGAAAACGATTAAACGCAGGCCACATTACCACCGCCACCTCGCGCCGCACTTCGTCCAACAGTTGCTGCACGCTCTTATCCCCTTCGGGGTCGAATTCACCATGCAGGCGCATGTCGAATAAAGCAAACTCCAACTGCCGCACCATCTGCATGCCCGATTGAAAATTTTTCGCCGCGATCATCTTGTCGTACAAATCCTGCGGCAGGCTCGCCTTGGTCTCATAATGGCGCGCAATCAAATCGAGCGCTTTACGCTCCCAGCACCAGTTCTCCATAAATTGACTGGGCAGCTCCACCGCGTCCCAGGCCACGCCATTAATGCCGGCGACGCCGGGATAATCGACTTTAGTGAGCATATGGTGCAGGCCATGGCCGAACTCATGAAATAAGGTGGTCACCTCATCATGGGTAAATAACGCCGGCTTATCGCCGACCGGCGCGGAGAAATTACAGGTTAGATAAGCCACCGGCGCCTGCACCCCGATTTGAGTTCGTTTGCGCACGATGCACTCGTCCATCCAGGCGCCGCCGCGCTTATGCGCGCGCGCGAACAAATCCATATAAAACTGCCCGCGGAGCTCGTTGGTGCTATCGCGGATTTCAAAAAAGCGCACATCCGGATGCCAGGTATCGATACCGGATAGTTCCTGGATACGCAGGCCATACAGCCGATTGACGACCTCGAACATACCTTGAATCACTTGCCGCTCGGAGAGATAGGGCCGCAGGTCTTCTTCCGAAAACGCGTAGCGCTGTTGGCGCAACTTCTCCGAGTAATAAGCCACATCCCAAGCCTCGAGCTTGCCTATATCGAAACGGCCGCGGGCAAACTCTTTGAGCTCGGTCATTTCTTTCTCGGCCATGGGCCGCGAACGGCCGGCAAGGTCGCGCAGGAAATGCATCACCTGTTTCTCACTGGTCGCCATTTTTGTCGCGAGCGAACGTTGCGCATAATTGGCGAATCCCAACAGGCGGGCGGATTCTCGCCGCAGCTTAAGGATACGCAGCGCGATCGCGGAGTTATCCCAGCGCCCGGCATGGGGCCCCTGGTCGCTCGCGCGCGTGACGTAAGCGGTATACATCCCGCGGCGCAGAGCGTGATTATCGGCATAGGTCATAAACGGGACATAAGAAGGCGCATCCAAAGTAAACTTCCAACCGGCTTTGCCCGCCGCCGCCTGTTTTGCCAGCGCGCGCGCCGATTCCGGCAGCCCGGCTAAATCCTGTTCGTCGCTAACGATTAATTCCCAGGCATGGGTCGCATCCAACACGTTTTCCTCGAACTGATTGGTCAACGTGGATAATTCCTGTTGGATCGCCTTAAAGCGCTGCTTGTCGGCGTCATTCAATTCCGCGCCGGCCAGACGGAAGTCGCGCAAACCGTTCTCGATAATCTTCTTCTGCGCCTGCGTGAGATCGGCAAATTCGGCGCTTGCCGCCACTGTCTTATAAGCGCGATAGATGCGCTCATCCTGCGCAAGCTCGGTGGAATAGGCGCTCAACTTAGGCAGACAGCGATTATAAGCGGCGCGCAAAGCCTCATTATTCATCACCGCATTTAAATGCGACACCGGCGACCACAGGCGGTTTAAGCGCTCGCTCATTTCTTCGATTGGTTGTACGATGCCGTCCCAGGTATAAAGAGTGTTGTTTGCGAATAAGCGCGCTAAGGCGGCGCGGTTTTGTGCCAGCATCTGGTCCAACGCCGGCTCTACCTGCTCCGCACGGATGGCGCTAAAGCGCGGCAGGCCGTCCAATTCCAGCAGCGGGTTATTGGTCATATTCGCTCATAACTTATCCATCAATGCGATAATTTATCATGCCCGCGACAGTACACCTAAGTTCTACTCATCCTTATACCGCGCTGACACCGGAATTAATCTTAGACGCGGTGGAAACTTATGGCGTACGCTGCACCGGCGGCTTGCTCGCGCTGAATAGTTACGAAAATCGCGTGTACCGGGTGGAAACCGAGGAAGGCGGGGTATTGGTGGCGAAATTCTATCGCCCCCGGCGCTGGTCGGATGCAGCGATATTAGAAGAACATGCGTTTGTCCGCTTGCTCGCCGAGCACGACATCCCCGCCATCCCGCCGCTGGCCGCAAACGGCGCGACCTTAAACCATCACCGGGGTTTCGGTTTTGCCGTTTTCCCCTGGCAGCCCGGCCGCGCTTCCGAGCTGAATCACCCCGATGAGCGCGTCATGTTAGGCCGGTATTTGGGGCGCCTGCATCGCTTAGGCCTGGCTGCGCCGTTTCGCGATCGGCCTATTCTCACTATCCAAAACCACGGTGATGAGCCGGTCGCCTATTTACTGAAAAACGGATTTATCCCGGATTATTTACACGCGCCTTTTGCAACTTTAGCGGAAACTTTATTACGCGCGACCGAACAGATTTTTGCCGGCATAGACCATCGTGTGCTACGCCTACACGGCGACTGCCACCTGGGGAATATTCTGTGGACACCGACCGGCGCCCATATTGTCGATTTCGATGATTGCTGCATGGGACCCGCGATCCAGGACATCTGGATGCTGCTCTCCGGCACACGCGAAGAAAGCGCGCTGCAACTTGCCGACATTCTCCAGGGCTATACCCAATTTGCCGATTTTAATCCGGCCGAGCTGCAATTAATCGAGCCGTTGCGCACCTTGCGCATGCTGCATTACAGCGCGTGGCTCGCGCGCCGGTGGGACGACCCGGCGTTCCCGCGCAATTTTCCCTGGTTTAACACCACCCGCTATTGGGAGGAGCAAATTCTCGCACTGCGGGAACAGCAGGCATTGCTGCAAGAAGAGCCGTTGCCCTGGCTGGATAAACAAGGGGGAAATCGATAACTACGCCGGTCACGCCACCATCGGCTCACATGGACTATGTGCATATCAATCCACGGAGGCATGGTTTAGTGGCACGG
>DATGVQ010000018.1:0-1854 GCA_035300145.1 Acidiferrobacterales bacterium
CGCGGCATCGCCCCAGACGTTGATGCACAGCTTGTCGGGATGCGCGAGCTTCGCGCCCATCGCGAGACCCAGGCCGTAACCGAGTTGAGTAGTTTTGCCCCAGCCGATGTAGGAGAGCGGTTCGGTCGAAATCCAGAAGGGTGAGATCTGATCGCGCGGGCTGCCGGCATCGTGCGTGATGATCACGTTGGACTTGTCGACGGCACGTTGCAGATCCCAGATGACGCGATAAGGAGAGAGCGGCGTCTCCTCGGAGGTCAGCTTCGGCATCCACTTGGCAAGCCAGCCTTCGCGTATCTGCGCGATCTCTTTAGTAACAGCCGAAGATGAGCGCGGCGCGGGCACCAGTTTCCCGACTTCGGCGCATAGCGCTTCCAGCGTCAGTCTCGCGTCGCCCACCAGGCCCAGCGTAGCGCGGACATCCTTGTTCAAGTGATCGGGATCGATAGTGGCGTGGAGGATCCGCTTCCCTTTCGGCATCGAGACGCCGTAAGCGGTTTCGGTAAAGCTGCAGCCGATGCCGAAAATCAGATCCGAATTGTGCAGGAACTGATGAACCGTTTGCGGCATGGAGCGTCCGCCCGAGCCAAGCGATAGCGGGTGGTTCTCCGCGAAGGCGCTCTTGCCCTCGAGACTGGTGGTCACCGGCGCGGCCAGCAGTTCGGCCAATTGGCGAAGTTCCCGCCACGCGCGCGCATAATGCACTCCCTGGCCGGCATAGAAAACGGGCCGCTGCGCGCCGGCGAGCATGGCGGCCGCGCGCTGTACCTCCGCCGGATCCGGACCGAAGCGCGTCGTTTGCACCGGTTCATAGTCGAGCGGCTCCGGCACTTGCTCGTTCCACACATCGGCAGGAATCTCGACGACGACGGGACCGCCTCGCCCGTTGCGCAGGCGTGAAAAGGCGCGGCGGAAAATATTGGGAATCTCGGCGGCGGACGTGATCGGCTCGGCTGACTTGGCGACGTTGCGCATATTCAGGACCGAGTTGAAGTTCGACGCGACGTGCGAAATGCGGCGCGGATATCCGCCTGGAAGGACGAGCAGCGGGACCGACTCGCTATAGGCCTGGGCGACACCGCCAAAGGCGTTTTCCGAGCCGGGGCCGTGTTGCATCGCGAACACACCGATTGTGCGCCCGCTACTGAGCCGCGAAATCGCGTCGGCCATGTGCAGTCCGATGCGCTCCTGGCGCACGATTATCGGGCGGATGCCGGCAACGGCGGCGTACTCGAGGACGTGATTGACCGGATATCCGGTCACGATCTCGATTCCCTCGCGCTTGAGAATCTCGGCAATCGCATCTCCAGCTTTCATGGTGTGTCCCTCCGGAGAGGATTAATCATTCGATAATCGATTACTCCACCATCGCGACGATGGGCAAACCGGCGCGGTGATCGCGACGTGAGCCGCCAAGACATTGTAGGAACGTCCATCGCGGTGGTAGAAGCGGTTCAGAGGTCGAGCCAAAGGCGCCATCACGGCGTGCCGATTATCTGAGCGCGCATCCGCGTTACTTCACGGCGTTGCTTCGCGGCTTTACCCTGCCCTGCCAGCAAGAGGAGGAGTGATCAAATGTCACGTATCAGCGCATTAACTCCTGAGCGTATGAATCCGGAACAACGCAAGGTTTATGAGGAGTCGGTTGCCCGAGGGTTGCCCACGGGCGGTCCGTACACCGCATATATCCGCATACCGCAATTCATGGCGCTCAACCGGGAAATGAGTAATTACCTGCGGAGCAATTCGTTGCCTGGCCGTTTGCGGCAAATGATCGTGCTGCGCACGATTAAAAATTGGGGCGCGAAATTTCCGTGGGTCGTGCAGGTCCGCAATTCGTTGAAGGAAGGGCTG
>DATGVQ010000019.1:0-7117 GCA_035300145.1 Acidiferrobacterales bacterium
GTACCGCCATTTTTCAAACACGCTAAGTGTTTGAAAAATGAAGCAAAGCAAAAACCATGCTGTGCAGGATGCACGAATGCCGCGAGCGCAGGGATGCGCAGGAGCGGCCGCTTTTTGCTTTGCGTGTTGAAAAAGGCCACGGATGGACGTTTTCAACAACCTGCTAGTGTAGTGCGTCAAACAGATTGTAACTTATGAAACTTGGCCCGTGCCCGCATGCCCTTGGCGAGTATGTCAGAGGCTCGGGCGGTCCAGATGAACGGTTTAGGGTTGTGGTTATGCCTCGTAACCTTCGATGGTGCTGACTAGGTCGGGCAAACGGCCTAGCCCATAGGTAGCGCCGCCTTTATCTAAGGCTTATAATTAATTAGGCACAAGGAACGTAACATGGCGACTATTTACGAAATCCCTTCTCTTCTGGCGCTAATTTTCAAGCTGGTCCTGCTGGCTTATGCCGCCAAGTCGCCGGTAAAGAATTCGTTAACTAGAATTTATTTAATACTTCTAGTTTTAATGTTCTGCTTTGATTTTGTCGAATTTACCGGACTTACCCTTTATAAGTTGTATGGTTTTGACATTGATTTAGCAAATCTATTTGGGGTTTCTCATTTTATTTTTCTAATCGCCTTTATCGCGGTTATGTTGCACATCTCTCTGCTATTAGGCCTTGATGCGGAGGCATTGCGCGGACGCGAACGCTATCTGTTTTTGCTGTATTTACCAGTAATCTTTTTGGAATATTTATTATTGTTTACCGATGAGTTAGTAATCGGCTTTAAACCCTACCTATATACGATTTTATGCAACCCCGGGCCGTTGTACTTTTTGTTTGAGACTTATGCGGTGCTTTATTTGGTAGCCGCTCTAGTCAATCTGATTTATGGCGCTAGACGCACACGTTTCCCGGTAATAAGCCGTACCCGCAATCGCCTCTGGCTGTTAGCATTAGCGCCTTCAACCCTGCTGTTGAGCTACTTAATTATCGCCAACCATTTCGGTTGGACCAGGTTGGCGTCGACCTTCTATTTTCCAATCACGCTGACATTCTTTTTGGTGATCACCACCTATGCCACTCATCGATACCGCTTATTCGAAATCGAGTTTTATATCCCCTGGTCCAAGGTGCGTAAACGCAAGACCGCATTCTACGGTCGCATTCAGGCGATCATTGCCGAGATCGCGGACCTGCGCTCGGTGCGCGAGATCCTTCAGCTTCTCGCCAACACGCTGCGCTGCCCAGTCGCCCTGGTCGGCGGGCCGCGGCCGATGGTGGCCGCCATCGAAGGACCACAGCCGGCTGTGGCGACCGCCCGCGAAGCGTTGACGCTGGCCGAATTTCCTCGCGAGGCATTAGAGAAGATCGACCGCATCGTCATCGCCCACGAGATCGCCGAGGCGATGCCGCAGACGTATGCGCTTATGAAGCGCCACGGCGCCGCGGCCATCGTCCCCTTCCATCCGCACAGTGGCGCCGCGGCGAACTGGATGCTGCTCGGCGAGCAGTTCAGCGAGCAGGTGTACACGCCGCTCGATTTCAAGGTCGTGGAGGCGCTGTTCGATCGCATCGCCGAGCGTTTCCTCGACAAGCTGCTCCTGTTGCGCTCGCAGCTCGCCGAAGCCTACCAGGACCTGCGTGATTACCATCGCCGCTTGGCAGTCGCCTGGGCGGACAAGGAGGCCAATCGCAAGGCCCTGGCGGCGGTGGAGACCGAAATTCGGGAACTTCGCGCCCGCAACGCCGTGTTGCTGCGGGAACGGTTCACGCTGATTGAGACGGACCGACCGGCGCCGATCGTGACACCAGAAAAGACCCTCGACGAATATCTGGTTGAATACGAGGCGAACATCATCAAACAGACGCTCGCCTATTGCGACGGCAACCGGTCCGAGGCGGCGCAACTGCTCGGGTTGCGACCCAATACCTTGCACTACAAGATGAAACGCCTGGGCCTGGTGGACGACAAAAAAGGGCACTGATGCCGGCGCGCGCTTTCGCGGCGGATATTTTAATGCGTTGCATCTATCATTGACCAGGCAAAGCTGTTGGAAGGGGCAGGGGATTGATCTTTCAAGTTAGCCCTCTGATAAAAGACCAGACATGTCTTGATAAGCGGGCGGTAGGATTTGCCCCTTAACTTCGCTTACGCTAGTGTAGTGCGTCAAACAGATTATAACTTTACACTAGCATCACAGGGGCTTCATAAAGAGGTTCCAGGAAATAATGAGAAAACATCCAGGCTGGGCATTTCAACATGCCAAACGGAGGCCGCTTTTTATAAGGAACTTACTGATTATTCTGTTAGCGGGACTCTTTGCTGTATCTAAAAACGTTGGTGCCGAAAACAAGATTCCCAAACCGCTAACTAACAAAGAAATTTATGTTTACCAAGGGGCGGACCGCGACCAACAGTTGGTCGAAAAGGCAAAAAAAGAAGGCCGGGTCGTTATCTATTCCACCTTGACGGTAAAAGATTCACAGGTGCTTGCCGCGGCGTATGAGAGGAAATACGGGATTAAAACCATATTCTGGCGCGGCGGCAGCGAAAAAATAATGCAGCGCGCCATCACCGAGGCGGGGGCGGGGCATCACGAAGCAGATGTGTTCGAGATGAACGCGCCGCAAATGGGCCTGCTTTACCGTGAACGGATTTTGGAAGAATTCTACAGCCCGGCTTTTAAAGATATCCCGCCCGAGGCAATCCCCAAGCATAAACACTATGTCGCCGACCGCTTTGTGTTTTTTGTCATGGCCTACAACACCCGCCTGGTAAAACCAGACGAGGTGCCGAACACCTATGCGGATTTGTTGCAACCCAAATGGACAGGAAGATTCGGCATCGAGGCATCGGACGTGGTATGGCTGGCGGCGGTGGTGAAGGCCATGGGCGAAGAACAAGGGTTGAAATTCTTCAGGAAACTGGCCGGCATGAAGCCGGATATGCGCGCCAACCATATACTCATCGCCGAATTGGTCGCGGCGGGGGAGATACCACTGGTGCTGACCGCTTACAATAACAACGTGGAAACCTTGAAGAAGAAAGGTGCGCCGATAGAATGGAAACCGCTGCCGCCGGCGTTCGGCCAGGCCAGCGCGATCGGCTTGGCTAAACAGGCTCCTCACCCGCACGCCGCCTTGCTGTTCGCCGACTTTCTTTTATCTAAAGAAGGCCAGGAGATTCTCAAGCAGCTTAATCGCGTGCCTTCCAGTCTGGCGGTAGATAGCCCTCTGAACAAATTCCCCTATCGGCTCATTGATCCCGCGATTGTTCTGGATGAATGGGATAAATGGGAAAAGCTCTGGTCGGAGATTTTTCTAAAAGGACAGCCTGTTAAAAAAGAAGGAATAAACCAAGGTTAAATAACCCATGTTGAAACTCTCTCTAACAATCATTCATCTGGTTACGTTTTTGCTAGCATTTACCCCGGCCTTTGCACAACCCGGCAAAGCACCCTCTGGGTTAACCCAAATAGCGATGTATGAAGGGCCTGATCGTGTCCCACGTCTTATCCAAGGCGCCAAGAACGAAGGCTCTTTGCTTTTATACACCAATATTGCCGCGACCGACTTGGAAAAAATCGCCGCCGATTTTGCCAAACGATATGGAATTAAATTAAATGTCTGGCGGGCGCTGGCGGATAAGGTATTGCAAAGAGTGCTCACCGAAGCCAACGCCAATCGCTTCGAGGTCGATGTCGTGCAGCTCGCGTCCCCGCAAATGGAAGCCTTGCACCGGGAAAAGTTTTTACAAGAGATGCGCTCGCCCTATTTTAAAGACCTGATACCCGGTGCGGTCGCCCCACATAAAGAATGGGCCGCGAGCTTTTTAAGCGTCTATGTGCAGGCCTACAACACAAACAAGGTGAAAAAGGCAGAACTGCCTAAGCGTTATCAAGATCTGCTCGACCCCAAATGGAAAAATCGCCTGGGCATCAATACCAGCGACAAGGAGTGGTTTTCTTCGGTGGTGCAGGCCATGGGGGAAGAGAATGGGCTCAAGTTTTTTAAGGATTTGATCGCAACGAACGGAATATTTGTCCGTACCGGCGGCGCCTCGCTGTTAATGAATTCGGTGGTCTCCGGCGAAGTGCCGCTCGGTTTGACCGTGTACAATTTCATGCCTGAGCAAGCGAAGCAGAAAGGTGCGCCGGTGGATTGGTTTGTGTTTGAACCGGCCATCGCGCATGCCAATGCCGTCGGCGTAGCGAAAAAAGCGCCGCATCCGCATGCCGCGGCTTTATACTTTGATTACATGCTAGGCGCGGGACAACCGCTGCTGGTCAAGCTGATTCATATCCCGACCAACAAAAAATACGAATCGCCGTTAAAAAGTATTCCCATGACGTTGGTGGACCCGGTGACGATGCTGGACGAAAACGACAAGTGGACCAGGTTATACGAAGACATCGTTTTGAATCGAGGCTCCAGATAAACCTGATGAAAACGCAAACAAAATTCAATGTCGGCGGCGTGCTGCTCGACCGGCCGTTCAAGATCCGGCGTCTGGGCCATTTCGGTTTCAATGTGGTCAACATGGACCAGGCGTTCCCATTTTATACCGACTTACTCGGCTTTCGCGTCTCCGATTTCCGCGACGATGCCAAACGCCTCAAGCCCGAGCAGCTTCCCGGCCTCGGCAACACCAGGGGTTATTTCATGCGTTTTGGCGGCGATCACCACGCCTTCGTCCTCTATAACAAACGCGCGCGTGACTTACTCGATGCCACGCGCAGTAATCGTCCCGGCGTCACCATCAATCAGATTACCTGGCAAGTGGGCAGTCTCGCGGAAGTAGTCAATGGACATCACTGGTTTGTGAAACAGGGGCGCAAGATTCGCCGTGTCGGGCGCGACATGCCCGGCTCCAATTGGCACACCTATTTATTCGATCCGGACGAACACGTGAACGAGCTGTTTTACGGCATAGAGCAGATCGGCTGGAGCGGCCACAGCAAGCCCAAGGCCATGTACGATCGCGAATTCCACGGGCCGCCGCCGCTGCCGCAAATATCCGAATTCGAAGAGGTGCAACAGGCGCTCAAGCAAGGCACAGATCTCTTGTCGGGGAACCGCTATGTCGATAACTTACCCGCTACTTTTGATGTCGATGGCATCCTGCTGCCGCGGCCGTTCAAGATCGTGCGCATCGGTCCGGTCAGCTTGTTTGTTGAGGACATCGATGCGGCGGAGGCGTTCTATCGCAATATCATGGGCTTTCTTCTTACTGAAGAAGTGATCTGGGAAGGCCAGCGCTGCCTGTTCCTGCGCGCCAACACCGAGCATCATTGCCTGGTGCTCTATCCCATCGCCCTGCGCGAGCGTTTAGGATTCAGCCCACACACCACCAGCATGGCGTTTGGCCTGCAAGTGGCCAATTACCGGCAGCTGCGTGACGCGGTCAAGTTCTTGCGCGGCCACGGCGCTAAAACCCTAAATATACCGCCCGAGCTGCATCCCGGCATCGACTATGTCGCGCATGTGCTCGATCCCGACGGCCATAGCTTGCAGTTGTATTACCAGATGGAGCAGATCGGCTGGGACGGCAAGCCGCGGCCGAAAGAATTGCGCCCCAAGGTAAACAGCGATTGGCCGGAAACCCTTGAACCGGCTTCTGATGCTTATATGGGTGAACCCTATATGGGGCCGTGGGGATAACCGATAAGGTGAGAAGTTGGAATTAATATGCGTTTAGCCGTTTTTAATCATGATAGATTGGTGATCGTCGATGGCGAAGGATCGCGGGATGTAACCGACTGGGCCTTCGCCACTTGTCGGCGGCGTACTGAAGACCCGCTAATCGCTTTTATTTACGCGTTGGAACATGACCCTGTTCCTAAGGGCGAGCGGCTTTCGGCAACAGCGCTGCGTTTTGGTCCGCCCATAAAACACCCGGGAAAAATCATTGCCGCCGCGGCGAATTATCTGCGCCACACCCAGGAAATGAATCCGGGCCATGCCACGCCGGGCGATATCCGGGAAAAAGGGTTTTTCTTGAAGGCACCCTCCTCGATTATCGGGCCGAATGATACGATTTTGCTGCCATTCAAAGACCGGCGCACGGATCACGAAGCGGAATTGGCCGTCATTATGGGCAAGACCGGCAAAAATATCCCGCCAAATCGGGCGCTGGATTACGTATTCGGTTACACCTGCCTGCTTGATATCACCGTGCGCGGCAAAGAGGACCGGGGGCTGCGCAAGTCATTCGATACGTTTACACCACTCGGCCCCTTTATCACCACAAAAGATGAAGTGTCGAACCCAAACAACTTGAAAATCAGTTGCCGGGTCAATGGCGAGGAGCGGCAAAATGATACCACCGCTTCGATGATTATGCCGGTGCCGGAGTTGATCGCCTGGATCTCCACCGTCATGACGTTGCACCCCGGCGATGTCATTAGCACCGGCACACCCGCCGGCGTCAGCCCCTTGCAGCCGGGCGATCGCATCGAGGTTACGATCGAGCGCCTGGGTACATTTTCCGTCGATGTCAAAACGCTTTGAGAATGAAATTCCCTTCTTTGGCAAAAACGATAAAAAGCTCCAGACAATCCGGTGAGCCTCATGACAAAATCCCCGGTCTTGTAATGCGCTTCGCCGTCATTGTCGTATTGGGTTTTTTCGTTACGCTGACCGAAAATGCCCATGCCGCTGAAAAACCTACCAATAAGGAAATTTATCTTTACCAAGGGGCGGACCGCAACCAACAATTGGTCGAGAAGGCAAAGAAGGAAGGCCGCGTCGTTATCTATTCCACCTTGACGGTAAAAGATTCACAGGTACTTGCCACGGCGTATGAGAGAAAATACGGGATTAAAACGATATTCTGGCGCGGTGGCAGCGAAAAAATAGTGCAGCGCGCCATCACCGAGGCCGGGGCGGGGCGTCATGAAGCAGATGTGATCGAGACGAACGCCCTGCAGATGGAGATGCTTTATCGTGAACGGATTTTAGAAGAATTCTACAGCCCCGCCTTTAAAGACATTCCGCCCGCCGCGTTTCCCAAACATAAGCACTATGTCGCCGACCGCTTTGCGTTCTTTGTGATGGCGTACAATACCAACCTGGTAAAACCGGAGGATGTGCCCAATTCCTATGCCGATTTATTGCACCCCAAAT
>DATGVQ010000020.1:0-1755 GCA_035300145.1 Acidiferrobacterales bacterium
GCGCGCATATATGAGGTTATCCAGACGCTCGCGGTTTCCGGGCAGGCCTTTCCATTCATTCAGGTTTGGGCGCTTAAACGTGTCGTACACAATGGGTTTTCCGGTGTAATCGAGACGATCTTTCCACGCGGTCAAAACGACCGTGCTGCCATCAGCGCTACGCGCCGACCAGCTCCAGCGTTGATTTTTCCCGGCCGCGCCAAAATGCGCAAAAGCTTCTGCTAATCCCGACATTTTTCTATTTCTGTCTCTCCACAAGCATATACATTAAATTTCAAACTGAGACACTACCAAAACGGAACGGAGAGCGAATCAAAAAGAACGAGAGAGAAACAAAACGGGCGGGATCCCGCCCGTTTTTATTTTCCAGGGTGGAACTTGCCTATGCCGCGACCTGGGTCGTGCCCTGAAACGCCGGCCTATCCGGATCGCAAAAATAGCGGATGTTGCCCAGCGTGACGTCGCAGATCGTGTAGCTCACCGAAATTATATTTTCGACCACCAGGTTATCGCCCGCGCCAAACGCGCTCGCGTCGAAAGTATTGATACGCGGGCGTCCGCGTTCCGCCCGGCTGAAGGTCCATTCCGGGTCAATCTGCGCAAGGATAAGTTTGCCGTCCGCTTTATTGCGCGCGAGGTGCATGCTCGAGAGATACTGGATATCGCCGCCCGAAATGTAGTCGCGGTCCAGCATTTCGAGTTCGAGCACCACCCGTCCTTGTGACGAAACTCGCGCGACCACGCGGTCGTGAAAGGTGCGCAAATACACGTCGCCGGGAGCAACCGGATAACCCCATCGATTCGCCAGCTCGCGCCGCGCCGCCTCATTGTCGACGAAGCTCCGCAATACAAAACCGCGGGGACGTACCCCTGCGCGCGACGCCACCCGCACTTCGCCGATGCCGAATTTGCCGGCCGGGCTGTCGGGATAAACGGTGACGTTGAACATCGCATACGACGGGATCGACGGATGCATCGCCTTCGGCAGCAGGGCGTCGCTCTTCTCGCCGTTCACTTCAGCGAGCAGGTTGATAATTTGCGCGCCCTTGAGCTTCCAAGGTTCAATCTTGAACGTCTGGATCTCGGGTGGATTCGGCATGAACGCCCGCACGTCCGCCATCGAGCCGTAACGCGGCATCAGCGGCCCCCTCCTCCCGCCGCGGCAGCCTGGGCGCCACTGTCCTGGAAGTGCGGCATCACATGCTTGGCGAAGGTGCGCAGGCTATTGAGCACCATTTCCTGCGGCACCGTCTCATTCGCATTGAGCAGGAAGTTAATGCGGTCGACGCCGACCGACTCCCACATCTTGCAGGCGCGCAGCACGCGCTCGGGGTCGCCGATCGCGATACCCTCGGGCACGCCCGCATCGTCACCGGGGCCTGCCGCCTCACGCCTGAGCGTCGGCAGCAAGCCGAGCGATTGATACGACTTGCTCGGATAGGTCTCGCGCGCGGCCACGAGTTGCGATGCCAGGAAATTAAAGGTTCCGAGCAGACGCCGGCCATGCTTGTTGCCGGTCTCCGTGTCCTCGTGGGTAAAGAGGAAGTTGACCGTGCTCACCTGGTTATTGACGAACTGGCCGACCGGTTCACAATTCGCGATAATTCGCCGGTAATTGCTGATCTTGTCTTCCTGCTCCTTGAACGAACCGAACGTCAGTCCAAGCGAACCCATGCCGCGCTCGGCCGCGTCGATCTCGGTACCCGGACTGGTGACCGCCACCCACATCGGCGGATGCGGCTTCTGATAGGGCTT
>DATGVQ010000021.1:0-4382 GCA_035300145.1 Acidiferrobacterales bacterium
TATTACCAGAGCGGACGATTTAGTTGTATTGCCTGCAAATTTTTTTTTTTATTTCCTCAATATCAAAACCGCCGCACGCACCTTTAGCAATTAACTTCTACCGCGAGCACCATGAGATGTCATGAGGTATTTTGCTATATCGTGAGTTGTACTTAGTTGTAGTTAGTTATACTTAGTTGTAGTTAGTTGTAGTTAGTTATAGGCTACCGCCAAGCTTTTCTCGAGTAAGGGCTGGAATGTCGTTGCGACGATGCGCAACCCGACCGCTGAAACGGACCTAAACCGGATCGGCGACGTGCTGGTAACCCGGCTCGATGTTCAGGATCGCGACAGTATCGACCAGGCGATCAAGGCAGGGATCGGGATGTTCGGAACGATTGACGCACTTATCAACAATGCGGGCTATGGCCAATACGGCCTCTTTGAAGCGCTCCCAAGGGAAAAGGTCCAAGAACAGTTCGACGTGAATGTTTTCGGCGTAATGGACGTTACGCGGGCCATATTGCCGCATTTCCGCAGGAACAAGAGCGGCGTGATTATCAACATCAGTTCGGGCGCCGGCATCTTTACCTTGCCAATGATCTCGCTCTACTGCGCCAGCAAATTCGCCCTGGAAGGGTTTTCGGAAGCGCTCGCCTATGAACTTGCCTCTCAGAACATCGTGGTCAAAATCGTCGAGCCCCACGGCGGCGTAACCAGCACAAGTTTCAACGAAAGATCGGCTCAAGACCACGCCAAGAACGCTTCGCTCACGGATTACGACGACTTCGTCAAGCGTACGAATGAGGCTTTTACCAACATGTCCGCGGCGCGGACGATCAGTTCCGATGACGTCGCCAAGGTCATCTTTGAGGCTGCGACCGATGGCACGAACCGGCTTCGTTACTTGGTGGGCAATGACATCCGAGGCTTCATCAAGGCCAGGCGAGATCTGTCCGACCAAGATTACATCGAGTTCATTAGATCGAAGTTCCTGCCGTAATCATGATCGCGTGGCAATTGAGGATCGTATGTTGCCCGAACAACGGCTTGCAGGTGACGCCGGACGTTATGAGCTACCCCCAGTTTCCCGGACACGTTAATTAAGTACCACCCCATTCTCGCTCAACTTCCTCCCGGTTACGTCCCCGATTACTCGGTACGTTAAGTTTCGATTAATTTGCTTGTCCTCTACTTCCGAGTACTACAATATTAGGGATGCCGCTGATCATTGAATGGCGACGGGAGGTAGAATGAAAAAGAAGTTCAAGCTCGAACGCTATAATCAGATTCTCTGGGCCGGGATCGGAACCGGCGTGGTTGCTGTCGTGGTGGTTGCCGTGTTGGCGGTAACGGTGGCAGCGTTGTACGCGGTGTTCAAGTCCCGCTCCGGCGTACCGGTGGCGGTGATGGAGGAAAACGCGCAGGGCGGAACTGTTCCCGAAGCCGCGCACTATGACTTCTGCCAGCCCATCGTAGTGCATGGCTCGCCGTACCAGCTGATCCGCGTGGTGACCGACCGGTTGGTCGTGCGGAACAAGCCCGCGGTCTTGGAGCGCAAGCAAGGCTATGACAGCAATTCGAGTGGGGCGAGGTCGTACGATAGCTGCGGTCTCTATGGAATCGATCGTCCTTCGGCGGTCGCCAACGTGCTGGTGCGCCATGCCGACAGCGGCGTCATGCAGTTGCTACTCAAGGAAAACGCGGTGATCCAGGCGCTCGAATATCCGCAGCCGCCCTCTCGCAACACGGAGCCCGAGTTCGTGCCGACGTTCCCGCCGGCGGGCGTGCTGTATTGGGAGATTGCCTTCGAAGACAGCAACGGCGACAACGTGATCGACGAGCATGACGATTCTGGCGCCTATCTCTCGGATATCGATGGGCGCAATTTGGTGCGCATCACGCCGAAGGTGAGTCGGGTGCTCGAAAAGACCTACGACGAGGCCCGCAAGCTGCTTACCCTGCGCATCGTGCGCGATAGCAACAGCGACGGGAAGCTCGACGAGAAGGACGCGCCTTCTCTGATTGAGGTCAGCGTGGTCAAGCGCAAGATGATGCGGGAGGTACTTGACCGCGCATCGCTGCGTGAACGCATGCGCGCCGCCGAGCCGCGGCGGCGAACATCGTCAATGCTGGATCGCTAGAGCAACACTAGTTCGCCGTGTTTAAAGTTATGTCGTCTATATCATAGTGGCTAAAGATGGAAAACGAAGAGTTCGACTGGTCAGATCCCCATTTCAGACAGCCTGGAGATTCCCTGAGCGTCAAGGCAAGGCCACACACTACAAAGCCATACGTGTTTGCAAGGAATAGGGGAGTTGCCAATCAATTCAATTCATTAAAAAATCCTTAGGCCCGACGACACAGGGCGATACCACTCCAACCATAGCTAGGTCGCCACTGCCGGCGAAACTTGCTAAATTACGTTCACTAAATCCAAATTCGTTTCGTTCCATCATAAATAGAGGACTTGCATGCGTCGTTTTGTGCTCACGCTGTCGTGCCCCGATCGTATGGGTATCGTTGCCGCGGTCTCGAATTTCCTGGTGGCGCACAATTGTAATATTGTCGACAGCGCGCAGTTTGGCGATCAGTCGAACCAGCGCTTCTTCATGCGCGTGTGCTTCGCGTCCGAGAGATCGGCCAATAAGAATGATTTATCCGAGAAATTCGCGGCTGTAGGCGAACGGTTCGCGATGCAGTGGGCCATATACGACACCATGATCAAACCGCGGGTTTTGATCATGGTGTCGAAGGATGGCCATTGCCTGAACGATCTACTCTATCGTTTCCGTATCGGCGCGTTGTCGGTGGAAATTCCGGCCATCGTTTCGAACCATTCCGACTTCCAATCCTTGGCCGCCACGCACGGCGTTCCGTTTCATTATCTGCCTATTACCCCGGATAACAAGCGTCAGCAGGAGGAACGACTGCTGGACATAATCGAGCAGGAACGCTGCGATCTTGTCGTGCTCGCGCGCTACATGCAGGTCCTTTCCGCGCGGGCTTGCGTGCACCTGCAGGGGCGCGCCATCAATATCCACCATTCGTTTCTGCCCAGCTTTCAAGGGGCTAAGCCCTACCAGCAAGCCCACGACCGCGGCGTCAAGCTGATCGGCGCGACGGCGCATTACGTGACCGAAGACCTCGATGAAGGCCCCATCATCGAACAAGACGTGGCGCGCGTGGACCACGCTATGAATGTGGAGGACTGCGCAGGGGTAGGTCGGGACGTTGAATGCGCGGTGTTGGCGCGGGCCGTCAAGTGGTATGTCGAACACCGAATTTTGCTGAACGGTATGCGTACCGTGGTTTTCCGCTGACGCGGACCTCGCTGCGGCGCATAATACCCGTAGACGAATTTTGATTTTTGGGTTTCCTACAGACTTGTATGGTTCGACCGTCCAAAACCAGCCCCAACAGCGTAAGCGTGGTGTGTTTGCGATCTTGCCACCGGTGCTGCGAATTTGAGGGGAGATCTCAGAATCTAACCCGATAGTGCAAAGGAGATATCGTATGGTCCGCGTCGTTGGGATCGACCATCTTGTAATCCGGGTCGGCGACTATGAAAAGTCCAAGGCGTTCTATAGCCGTTTATTCGCGTTCATGGGTTTCAAGCTGCTTGACGAATACGAAGACATGATCGGCTGGACAAACGGCAAGACGCGCTTTTGGATCGGGCAGGCGGATGCCGAGGGCAGGAAGCACAAGCACCGCGCCGGTAATATCGGTTTCCACCATTACGCATTCGAGCTGCGCAGCCGCCGGGATGTCGATGCGTTACAGGCCTTTTTGCAAGAGGTTGGCGCCAATATCGTCGACCCCGCCGCCGAGTACTATGACGATTACTATGCCGTTTTCTTTTTGGACCCCAACGGTCTAAAGCTCGAAGGGATGAAATATGGAGAGCTTAAAGCGCGCGCCGCGAGCAAGCGGGCACGGTCGCGGAAGACAGGGCGCAGGTCGCGCGGGCCGTCCCGGCCGCGCGACTCAAGAATTCCGCGCTCGGTCGGAGCCCGACGCTCCCCAACCGTGTATGAATACGATCGGCTTTGTCCCACGCTCCGCCGCCGACAGCCCGAGCGTGAACCCGACAGCCATCCACATCAACCAACACTGCGAAGCTCACCTAGTACCCCGAAAAAACGCATCGCACAAGGTCAGGTCGAGGATCCCCGATTCCACGGACACCCAGATAGACACATAATGCCTCAGGTTGACCTAGATCAAATACACCCTCGTGAAAGCTGGTAGCATTCGACATGTTCGAATCGCAATTTGCGCCTCTTGATACGTAAATCTGCGATCGCCACTTATTGAATTTGCCGAAGGAGGTGACTTATGTGGTGGGATGGCCCCTGGTATGGATTTCATTGGATGTGGATATTTCCCCTGATCTTTCT
>DATGVQ010000022.1:0-3327 GCA_035300145.1 Acidiferrobacterales bacterium
CCAGCGGTGTCCGTTCCGCACGCCTGGCCGTGTGGCGGCACGGACCCCCAACCCGGTGGATTCGCTGCGCTTAATCCACCCTACCCGTAGCGCCGACCGCACCGTCGATATGTACCGATATTTAGGGCGCACTACACTAGCAGGTTGTTGAAAAAATCCATCCCTGGTCTTTTTCAACACGCAAAGCAAAAAACGCGGCCCTGTAATACTAAGGGGGCTCTGTTTCATTTTTCAAACACTTAGCGTGTTTGAAAAATCCGCCGGGAGCGGATTTTCGCGTCAGCGCGCGCGGACGCGGGCGCACTCCATTCCAGGCGTCCGATTTGGGGCAATGTGGACAACAATTCCGCCAGGGTAAAGCCGGTGTTGAGCGCCATGAAAGGCTTCCAAAGAAGACCTATAAGCATAAGGCAATACGCTTGCAGTTTCACTATCCGCGTCGTACTCTCTTAGGAGACGCGTACCAATCGCCGGAGGCGCGGTTTAAGATGTTGCGTTACGCTTGGGCCGGGCCCAAAATAAGACAAAAAGGTCAGGCGAGGCCGCGGGCAGATAAAAATGGATAGAACAAACACATAAAAAAAGGAGTGAGCGTACTTGGAAATTGAGGCCATTCAAAAAGTCTATCGGCGTTACGCCGGTTTCTATGATTTATATTTCGGCGCGATTCTGTCGCCCGGGCGCAAAGCGGTTATCGATAAGATGAACTGCCGGCCCGGGGACCGCATTTTGGAGGTAGGGGTAGGCACCGGCCTGTCCTTGCCTTTGTATCCCGCCGATGTGCAAGTAGTTGGTATTGATATCTCCCCGGAAATGCTCGCCCGCGCCCGCGCCCGCCGGTTACGCGAAGGGCTTGATCACGTCGTCGCGCTGGAAGTAATGGATGCCGAATGTATGCGGTTCAGCGCCGACAGTTTCGATAAAGTCGTGGCAATGTATGTCGCGTCTGTGGTGCCGAGTCCTCCGCGCCTGCTGAATGAGATGCGCCGGGTATGTAAACCTAATGGCCAACTTTTTATTGTAAATCACTTTCAACACGCCAATCCCATTATTGCCGGCGCTGAACGGCTGGTGGCGCCGCTGTCGCGGCTGTGCGGGTTTCATCCGGATTTTTCCTTACCGGATTTTATGCGCGAGACCGAACTTGATGTTATTGAACGCAGCCCGGTAAACCTGTTCGGGTACTGGACTTTATTGCGCGCGCGCAATTCTAAAAATCACTGATCACCACGCTAACGGCGGAGGGTTTTTTCACCCGACGTCTTCCAGGCTCACCGCGAGCGTTTGGGAATTGATTCCTTTGGGTTGGAGAAATAAGGTGGTACGACATTTTATTGTTCCGTTACCACTGATATTGCCGGCGTTGCTTATAGGTTGCTCAACGATGACATCAATACCCAATAAGCGAATTACCGACGTCGATGGGCACAAACTAGAATACGCCACGGCCGGAGCAGGTCGACCGGCAATTGTGTTTATCAATGGTGGCGGACCCGCCGATATGGACTCTTGGCGTAAGGTGTATCCGGAGACGAATAGGATTAGCACGGTGTTTGCGTACAATAGATTCGGCGATGGCAATAGTGATAAGGTTAACGCGCCGCAGACAGGCGCAAACATCGTCGCTACTCTTCGAGAGCTACTTCGAGGAACAGGCCTGAATCCACCCTATGTTCTAGTCGGCCATTCACTTGGCGGACTATACGCTAACCTTTTCGCTCGGTTGCATCCGGACGAAGTGGCTGGCGTTGTTCTGGTTGACTCTTCCCATCCGGATCAGGCGGAAATGATGCGGGGTGTTTCTCAAGGCGTGATACTAAGTGTAATAAATGCTGTGTTCCAAAAATTCTATGCCGCCATCAACCCCACGAAATATTCGGAAACTACATCGTTTGATGAGACCGCGTCTCAACTTAAAAAAGCGGGACCATTTCCCGATATTCCGCTTATCGTTATCACTGCCGGCAAGAGACCTTCATTGGCGTCCGAAGAGGTAATTCGAATGATTAAAAATCATCAACGCAGCCTGGTAGCCATGCCTGCGCAAGGAAAGCAGATCATTGCGGAAAAAAGTAGCCACTATGTCCAAAATGACCAACCGGAGATCGTGATCCAGGCAATTCATGAAGTTGTAGACAAGAGTCAAAAATAGTGGTTTTCCGTTTATGCCCGGACCGTAACGATTATTTAAAGCTCGTACAATAGCTGAAGCGCAGCGAGCGTACCCCATCATCTTTTTCCGAACCGATTTCACGTCGCCCGGCGCCACATGCCGAATCCCTAGATAGAGCCAAAGTCGTGGATAGCGGTGGAATTTGAAGTAGCGTTTGCGCGGTGGGTTGCCATCCTACGCTAGCTTTAGAAGATGTACTTACTTAGTGGAGCGGGCATAATATAGAGCAACCGTTTGCTAACCATGCCGCCCTCTGTAGCGAATCAGGCACCATTTGGGGCAAAGGCCTCGGGCTAACCCCCGCGGGCTGCGGTCTTTTATCGAAAGGCGGCTCCATGAACAACTTGCCCAACCATGCGGTTGAGACGGACGCGCACACGGCGCGAGCCGCTTACCTACCTTGCCAGGAGTTCAACGATGCTTAAAATCGTGTTCGGATTTTCCAGTTTGGTCTTGCTCGCGTCCTGCGCAACGACGCCACCGGTATCGCCTGCGGCGCGTTCCGACCTCGCGCCCACAGGCAAGCTGCGTGCGGCGATCAACTTCGGGAACCCGGTTCTCGCCTTGAAGGATCCGTCCACCGGCGAGCCGCGCGGCGTTTCGGTCGACCTCTCGCGCGAACTCGCCAGGCGCCTCGGCGTGCCGGTCGAACTCGTGACCTTCAATGCCGCCGGGAAGGTGGTGGAGGCGCTCAAAGCCAAGGAGGTGGATGTCGCCTACGTCGCGATCGACCCGGCGCGCGCGGTCGACATCAGCTACACCGCGCCCTATGTCGTGATCGAGGGCGCCTACCTCGTGCCGCAGGGATCACCGATCCGCGCCAATGCGGAGGTCGATCGCGAGGGCGTGCGCGTGGTCGTCGGCGCCGGAAGCGCCTACGATCTCTTTCTTTCGCGTGAACTGAAGCAGGCGAAAATCGTCCGCGCACCCACCTCCCCGGCGGTCACGGACCTGTTCACCGCGCAAAAGCTCGACGTCGCCGCCGGCGTGAAACAACAACTCGAGGCCGACGCCAAACGCATTCCCGGATTGCGCCTGCTCGACGGCCGCTTCATGGTGATCAATCAGGCGATGGGAACGCCCAGGGGCCGCGAAGCCGGCGCGCGTTACCTGCGCGAGTTCATCGAGGAGATGAAGGCCTCGGGATTCGTCGC
>DATGVQ010000023.1:0-2354 GCA_035300145.1 Acidiferrobacterales bacterium
AGCGCGTAGGGCGGAATAGCGCAGCGTATTCCGCCGGATGTATTTGTGGGTCGATCGGTGGGTTACGCCGCTGTGCTGTACAGGGATGTACGAATGCCGCGGAGCGCATGGATGCGCGGGAGCGGCCGGCTAACCCATCCTATATTGAATATTTCTTTAATGACGCGACGGCTCGAGGGTGGCGTCCACGTTCAGCTCGTCGCAGAAGCGCGTGAACTCGTCGCGCAGCTGGCCGATGTTGACACTGGCCGGTACGCTGATGGTCATGTTCATCGAGAACATCGGCGTGCCGGTGTGCGCGGCGGCGTAGGTCCAGGTGTTCAGGTCTTCGATGTTGATCGCGCGCGTCGAAAAGAATTCGGCGATGCCGTGCACGATGCCGGGATGATCCATGGACACCACATCCACGACATACGGCACCATACTCTGTTTGGTGACGCGCGGCTCGGTGATCTTGGCCACCAGCATGAGATCGAGCTTCTTCTCCAGCGCCTTCGCCTGGCTTTCGAGCTTGCCGACGGCGTTCCACGTTCCGGAGACAAGCAGCATGAGCGCGAATTCGCCGCCGAGGACGGTCATGCGGCTGTCCTGGATGTTGCAGCCGGCCTCCAGAATGGCGTGCGAGAGCTGATTGACGATGCCGGGCCGGTCTTTTCCCAAAGCGGAAATCACCAGATACTTGTTCATGCGTTATCGATCCTGAGGGAAATGCGCACCACCGGCGTCAGCTGACGACGTTCACAAGCGTGCTATTGTACTGCATGCTGCCCTAGCGCGTTACCGTGCAGCCTGTCGGCGAGTGTAGTCCGGATGAAACGCAGTGAAATCCGGGAGACTTCCTTGGATTCCGTCCCACAGGGACGTGGAAGTGTCGCGAAAGACAGGATTGACGTTATTTACCCTGAATTTTAAGGGAGAGCAGCTATTCCCGGGGCGCAAGCAGCCTCTTCCGCTTCTGCTACACTTGATTAAGACCGGCAGGAATTCTGGTGCCGGCAGTGGAATAATGAGGAGGAGATTGAATGACTAAGAGAATATCCGCCCTGGTCGCGGGCGCAGCATTATTTATCGGTAACGGCGCGGCGATCGCCGCGCCGTTCGGGTCGTTCGATGCGCGTTCCGCCGGTATGGCTAATACCGGCGTCGCCTCAGCGACCATTGCCAACGCGCCGTTTTTTAATCCGGCCCTGCTTTCTTTCCAAAAGCCGAAGGATGATTTCGCCCTGTTACTGACGGCGGGCGCGCGGGTGGCGGACCCCGCCGGCCTGATCGATGACATTAAGGCGTTTAAATCGGCTGTTGATGCCGGCGATCAAACCGCGGCCAATGCGGCGCTGACCTCGGCGAGCGGCAAAGCCGCGCTGGTGGATATCAATGCCGCGGCATCCCTGGGTTTCTCCGGGATCGACTGGGGCGGCGCATTATTGGTTAACGGCTATAGCCTCAACGGCATTAAAGTTATAGGGGGAAATGACTTCGATGCAAACCCGAACAACGACAGCATGTTAAATGTGGTCGGGCTGCGCGTAACGGAGATCGGCGTTTCCTTGGCGCGCGGGTTTGGCCCGGCGGACAGCCGTTTTGCGCTGGGGGTCACGCCGAAATATATGAAGATCCAGACCAATGACTATCTAAAGCGTCTGGTTGATGTTTCCACCAATGCAAACGATATCATCGCTAATCCGGCGAATCAAACCGAGGATACCGCGGTTAATGCCGATCTCGGCCTCATTTATGGCAATACCCAAGGCTGGCGCACCGGCTTGGCGGTGCGTAATTTGGTCAGTAAAGATTATATGACGGTCAATGGCCGGATTATCAGCATCGAGCCGCAGCCCCGCGCCGGGATCGCCTACAGCAATAACTGGGTTACCCTGGCGGCGGATGCGGACCTCAAAGAAAACAAACCAGTGTCGTTCGATCAAAAGACGCGCATGGTCGCGGTCGGCGCGGAATTGAATGGTTGGAACGTAGTGCAACTGCGGCTCGGCTGGCAACGCAACCTGGCCGATGTTGGCGCGGTGAAAGCGCTCGATTTGTATTCGGTCGGGCTTGGCTTTGCGGTGTTCGGCGTGCATCTGGATGTCGCCGCGGTGGGGAACAAAAATGACATCGGGGCGGTCGCCGAGTTGGGTTTCCGTTTTTAAGCGTTGAACGCCGCTAGGTGCGAGGACGAGGCAAAGCACCGGGACGTGAATCGTGGTTTTGCCGATAAGCTTAAACCTGAGGCCGCTTCGTCTAGAGATACGCCACGATAAACCGCTTCAGCTTGGTTAATCCTTCTGCTACGGCCTTCTGCGGGAATACACCCTTACCCCACGCCATAACCTGGATTACTGCGGACGCCTTTGAGT
>DATGVQ010000024.1:0-1585 GCA_035300145.1 Acidiferrobacterales bacterium
CCTGCCGGTCGCGATGAGCTTCTACACGGTCGCCAAGGATTACGACCAGGACCGCGCCAAGGACGACCTGACCGACAACAATCTCCGCATCGCGCGCGCCGCCAATCCCGGGCCCGGCGAATGGGTCTACGTCGCGATGACCGAGGAGCATTACCCGGAACGCCTCGTGCGCCGCATCAAGGAGGAGTTCCGCCTGCCGCGTGAGGCGCGCGGCATCATCCTTGACCATGGCCGCCTCCTGCGTCTCCTCATATGCGGCCCGCAGCTCGAGGACTGGATGCTCGACGTAACGCTCGGCGACGAGCCGTCGGTCGACGCCTACGTATGGAGCACGATGTATCGCGAGCAGCTGTTCAAGCGCGCCGAAGACGCGCTACGGCAGGCGCGCAAGTGGGCCCTCAATCTCATCCAGAGCCCGCCGCAACCCGGCGAATTCTTCCGCGGCACCCTGCTGTAGCTTCACGCCTGTCCGGCTCACGAGCTTCCCCCGTATCTCTTTGCACCCTCTAGAAGCAGGATGCCCACATGCCGCTTGACGATCCGGATGCTACTGTAACGGAATTGCGCACATCCACGCATGGACAAGCTGGAACTGATAATTGGCCTCACAGCCGATTCGCTGTCAAAGGCTCGGGAGTTGTCTAAAATTGCTTGGTTGACGGCCCGAACTACGGACCGTTGCGTCACAGATAATGAAAAACGGCGATGCATCGGAAGATCGAAACGTTGAATGAGGCCAGCCAACAGAACGGAAAGCTGGACAAGGCGGCTCTTGATCAAGCGCTGGATCGTATCCTCAAGGCCGCCCGGGAGATCAATCGCGAAGTGAATGATCTGCTTGCCAAGGCTCGTCGTTGACTTTCGCCGTCTGAAATCCGAGCCACTCTGTTACTGCTATTTGCGAGACACGCCGCCAGGACACTTTCGGCATCACGTTGCTTAACCCTTAGAGCCCTGGCTCTCGAGCCATGCGATAGCGCCTTTCAGACCCAGCTCGCGCACCTTCTTTGCCATCTCGCGGGCGCCCGCGCTGTAATGCGCGATCGCGTCCCACTCCGCCCCGAACATCGCGGCCGTGCGGAAGCCCTGCACGTCCATCACGCGGTTGATCGCGAGTTTCTTGATCCGCAGCAGATCGGATGGCGTGCGCGCAATCGCCTGCGCCATCTGGATCGTCACCTTCTCCAACTCCGCCGCCGGCACGGCCCGATTAGCCCAGCCCCAGAAATGTGCCTCCGTACCGCTCATTTCGCTGCCTGCGATAAATGACATCTCCTTCGCCTTCTTCGGACCCGAGAGCCAGGTCCACATCGTGCTGATCAGGCCTCCACCGAGCGGCAACGCCGGCCAGCGGATTTTGCATTCCTCCGCTACCAGCGTGATATCGCAGCACACCGCGAGCATCGTCGCGCCGCCGCAACAATAGCCATGGACCTGCGCGATCACCGGCTTCGGAAAATCCCAGACGCGCAGCCACTTGCCGATCGCGTCCTGCAGCCATTCGCGATCCTCCGCGATTCCCGCGGGCCCTGGGTCCGAGCCACTCACGTCATAGCCGACGGAAAACGCGCGGCCCGCTCCCTTG
>DATGVQ010000025.1:0-5602 GCA_035300145.1 Acidiferrobacterales bacterium
ATTGCCAAAAAAAGTATGTGCGCGCCCGTATGTGTAGTCGATAATTTGATCGGGAAAAACGAGTTCTCCCGGAAACAAATCCGCCGCAATCGCGCCCACGGCGGCGACCGCGATGATATGCGAGGCGCCCTGCTCTTTTAACGCCCAGAGATTGGCTTGATAGTTGATTTTATGGGGCGGAATGGTATGGCCTTGGCCGTGACGCGGTAAAAATACCACACTACGGCCTTTCAGTGACCCATATACCAACGGTGCGGAAGGCTCGCCATAAGGTGTGCGCATCACGATGCGATCGGTGACTGCTAAATTCTTCAATTTGGTCAGGCCGCTGCCGCCGATAATTGCGAGCAAGGTCATGACTTCTCCTCATGAACATCGGCGACCGCATAAATCCCCGGCGCATTTCTCAGGTAGCCTTTATAGTCCATACCATAACCGAAGATATAACGGTCCGGCACTTGCAGGCCGACAAATTCCACCGTGATAGATTTGCGGCGCGGCCGTTGTTTGTTGACCAATACCGCTTTATGCACAGCACGCGCGCCCTGTGAGTGGAAATACTCTTCAATCGCCGCCAGCGTCGTGCCCTCATCAAGAATATCGTCAATCAATAACACCGCGCGATCTTGCACCGCAATAGAAGGATACGCTATCCACCTCAATTCTCCGCCGCTTAAGCCCCGGCCATAACGCGTGACGTGGATATAATCGGTTTGCAAGGGAAAATGAAGCCGCGGCAGCAATTGGCCGAAAGGAATCAATCCGCCATTCATCACACATACGACAACCGGATCCACGCCGGCAAGCTTTTGCGTGATGGCGCGCGCCATGACGCCGAGCGCCGCCTCCACTTCCGGCGTCTGGTATAAACAATCGGCCTGTTGTAAAACCTCCCAAGCCTGTTGTGCAGTAACAGGTTTTAACATTCGCGCCTAAAAATTAATAAATGTAAGGTCTGATCGCCGATAAATACTTGCCGATGGCTTTATTATATTTATTAATTATATTTATTATATTTGTTCCACTGCTTTCGTTAATCGCGTCCTATTTTAAGATTCTTAAGATACTCGCGAAATGCCGATTGTAACTCAGGGTGCTCTAAGGCGTATTCCACGGTCGCCTGCAGGTAACCCAGCTTGCTGCCGCAATCATAACGCTTGCCCACGAATTCGTAAGCTAAAACTTGTTCTTTGCGTAATAATTGCGCAATACCGTCGGTTAATTGAATCTCGCCGCCGGCCCCCGCTTGCACTTGCTCCAGATAATTAAAGATGCGCGCGGTTAAAATATAGCGGCCGACCACCCCGAGCGTGGAGGGCGCCTCTTGCGGCTGGGGTTTTTCCACGATGGCTTCCATCTTATAAACGCGCGCATCCAAAGAGCGCGCCTTGACCATGCCATATTGCGGGCTGTCCGCGCGCGCGATGTTTTGCACCCCAATAATAGAACTATGATAATGCTCGTAAAGCGCGACCATCTGTTTTAAAACCGGCGGTTCACCCTTAATCAAATCGTCGGCTAAAATCACGGCAAAAGGCTCATCGCCGATCACCTGTTTGGCGCATAATACCGCATGCCCCAAGCCCAAGGCCTCAGCCTGGCGGATATAAACACAGGTCACTGGTCTCGGCAATATATTAAGCAACGAGCCAAGGGTCTTGTCCTTGCCGCGCGCTTCCAGCTCCGCTTCTAATTCGTAGGCCTTATCAAAATGATCTTCAATGGCGCGCTTACTGCGGCCGGTCACGAAAATTAATTCGGTAATGCCGGCCTCGATCGCCTCTTCCACCGCATATTGAATGAGCGGTTTATCTACAATCGGCAACATTTCTTTTGGACTCGCCTTAGTTGCAGGCAGAAAGCGGGTCCCTAAACCGGCAACGGGAAAAACAGCTTTGGTTATCTGCGTCATCAGTAGTGTCCGGCAATTTTGCTCAGACGGTTATATAACAAGTTGATCTAGAACAGGAAACAGTATGTTTAGGGGTGTCACCGATTTGAACGTGAATTTTTTGGGAAACTGGGGTTTTCTCCCTAAGGTTTCTCATCATGCATTCAGGCCAACTGGTGTTCGCACAACTCATGGAGTATTTACCCCTTCACACGTTTCGCCGCTATGTGCGGCGTTACCCTTCCAAATATCCCACCAAGACTTTCTCGCATCTCGACCAGTTTCTCTGCATGGCCTTCGCGCAACTGACTTACCGCGAGAGCTTGCGCGACATCGAGACCTGTCTGCACGCTCATCAGGCCAAGCTTTATCATCTTGGCATACGCGGTCATGTCGCCAAGAGTACCCTGGCCGATGCCAACGAATCCCGCGACTGGCACATCTTTGCTGCTTTCGCGATGAGCTTGATCCAGACTGCCAGAAAGCTCTACGCCAGCGACAGCTTTGCCGTCGAGCTAGAGCAGACGGTCTACGCGCTCGATACCACAACCATCGACCTGTGCTTGAGCGTCTTTCCGTGGGCTCGCTTTCGCTCGACCAAAGCCGCCGTCAAACTGCATACTCTGCTCGATCTACGCGGCAACATCCCCTCCTTTATTCACATCAGCGACGGGAAGATGCACGAGGTCAATGTGCTCGATATCCTGATACCCGAAGCCGGCAGCTTTTACATCATGGATCGGGGCTTCACCGATTTCGCTCGCTGGTTCGTCCTGCATCGAGCCCAGGCGTTCTTCATCACCCGCGCCAAATCCAACCTGGCCTGTCGGCGCATCTACTCCCATGCCGTGGACAAATCCACGGGATTGCGCTGCGATCAAACCATCGCGCTGACCGGGTTCTATCCCAGCCAAGATTACCCGCAGCACTTGCGCCGCATCAAATTCCACGATGCCGAACACGACAAGGAGTTGGCCTTCCTGACCAACAACGTCGACTTGCCGGCGTTGACCATCACCCAACTCTACCGCTGCCGCTGGCAGGTCGAGCTGTTCTTCAAATGGATCAAACAGCATCTTCGTATCAAGGCGTTCTACGGCACCACCGAGAACGCCGTCAAGACGCAAATATGGATCGCCATCACCGTTTACGTCTTGGTCGCCATCGTGAAAAAGCGCCTCAATATCGAGGCCTCGCTCTACACAATTCTACAGATTCTGAGCCTGACACTTTTCGAGAAAACACCACTCGATCAATTACTTAAAAACACGGAGATACAAATGACCATGCCGCAAAATAATAACCAACTGAATTTATTCAACTAAATTGCCGGACACTACTGCTGCGTCATATTTTTTCAGGGAAAAGCGTTCTTATATAGTATTTTGACCGGCGAAGGAATCGGCCGATGGTCTTCTGCGCTTCGCCCTGACGTTACATTTTGGAGCGATTTGTCGGCTAATGATAAACGGCGCCGCTTTCCGTGGAGGATTGCATCTCGCTTTTAAGGTTGACGCCAGTCACTTCCGGTACCAGTTTATGCAGCAGCTCTTTGAGTTTAGGCTCGTCATTGCTGCGGCAAGCCTTGCCCAGGGCACGGAACATGCGTTCCAGGATATTTTTGTCGACCTGACGGCTTGCTGCCAATAAGATCTTCGGGTGCGCGGTGGCTATTAATTTCTCACCTTCATGAAACAGTTCTTCGTAAAGTTTCTCTCCCGCCCGCAGACCGGTGTAAACTATTTCAATGTCTTCGCCGGGTTTTTTGCCGGACAATAGGATAAGCTGTTCGGCGAGATAAGCGATTTTAACCGGCTCGCCCATGTCCAGGACATAAATTTCCCCACCCTGCCCGATAACGCTCGCCTGCAGGATAAGCTGGCAGGCTTCGGGTATTGTCATGAAATAGCGGGTAATCTCTGGATGCGTTACCGTTACCGGGCCGCCGGCAGCGATTTGTTTCTGGAATAGGGGAATGACACTTCCCGCCGAGCCTAACACATTGCCGAAACGTACGGTAATAAATCGCGTATTAGAGCGGGCATTGAGATTTTGGCAATAAATCTCCGCCACTCTTTTGGTGGTGCCCATCACATTGCCGGGATTCACCGCCTTATCGGTCGAAATCATGACAAATACTTTGCAGGCATATCGATCGGCAAATGATGCCAGTATCTGTGTGCCTAAGATATTGTTGTTGACGGCGGCACGCACTTGATCTTCCAGCATCGGTACGTGCTTATAAGCCGCGGCATGAAAAATGACTTGGGGGCGATAATGATGTAACGCGTGTTCAACCGTGATCGGATCGCACACGTCGCCTAATAACGCGATCAATTCCAATTGTGGGAATTCGCGCCGCAGCTCAAGCTCAATGGTATAAAGATTAAACTCGCATCGTTCAAATACGATTAAGCGCGCTGGTTTTAAGCGTGCGAGCTGACGGCACAGTTCCGAACCGATAGAACCGCCGCCGCCGGTAACTAAAATGGACTTACCTTTACAACCTTTGGTAATCGCCCGCCAGTCGAGTGAAACGCTCTCCCTGCCCAGCAGATCCTCGATTTTTACATCGCGCAATTCCTTAATACTCACCTGCCCATCCACCAAATCTTGCATGCGCGGCAGAATTCTGACGGGAATTTTGCTAGCTTCGCAGAAGTTCAGGATGCGCTGTATCTGTTTTGAAGTCGCTGTTGTAATAGCGATCAGGATAATATCGATGTTGAGTTTCCCTACTATTTGTGGGATAGCGTCACAGCTGGAAATCACTGGAATACCATGGATCTCTTTGCCGATACGAACCCGATCATCATCAACAAATGCTACTGGAAGATACATGCGTTCTTGATTGCGCAGGAGGTCACGTGCCAACATCTCGCCTGCTTGCCCGGCGCCGACAATCAATACTTTTTTGCCACTTTGATTATTTAAATAGTGGTCTTTCAGCCAACGGTAAACAAAACGGGGCCCACCGAGGAGAAAGATCAATAAAAACCCGTCCAAGATAAAAACCGAGCGCGGGGTATTAGCAAGCCGCGTTAGGAAGAAGATCGCTACCGCTGCGAGCGTAACGCCCACGAACACCGCCTTAAAAATGCGAATAAGATCCGGTATCGAGGCAAAACGCCAAACGCCGCGATATAAACCAAAATACCAAAATACGCTGCCTTGAATTATTAAAATAAGAGGTAATACAGAAATCGCTTGATTAACGAAAGACTCCGGTATCGCGGAAAGATTAAAACGCAACCAATACGCGCCCATCCAAGCGATGGGTATCATGCTCAAATCAAGGAGAAAAATCGCGGGGCGCGTACGTAGTTTATTAAAAATCCGATTCATTGCTTCCTATTTTTCTCCTCCAATTGCGGTATCCATAACATAAGTAGGCTATATAGCACAATCCACAAACTCAACATAAGCCATTGTGTGATTATTGTTTGCCTCACTACCCATAATGCTGAAATGGCAGAGACCAACATTAATCCATATTCCCATAAGACGGTTTTTCTATGGCCCCATCCCAGTTGTACCAAACGCTGATAATAATGGGTCTTATGCGCCTGCCAAATTTTCTCGCCGCGAAGCAATCGACGGATCAGAGTAGCGGTCGCGTCAATAATAAAAGCCGATAATACTAGCAAGGCGGCCCAGAAGGGAAATATCCCTTCCCGTGCTCCCCATAAAGAAAGAGCCGCGACCAACAAC
>DATGVQ010000026.1:0-7717 GCA_035300145.1 Acidiferrobacterales bacterium
TGGGTTTGCAACTCGTCCATCTGCTGCAGCAATTGCAACAGGGTGTCTTGCGAAGCCGGCGCGGCGGGCGGAGGCCTGGTCATATCAATAACCGGCGCGCCACCACGTTTCTCGGGAAGCCGTTCGGCGGCCTGTGCCGGACATACCGACCAGGCCGCCAACAGGATGGCCAGACTAGCGCCGATCAGACGCAAACAAGGCATATTTATTTATAGACAATCTCAACCCGCCGATTCTGACGCCACGCGGATTCATCATGACCCGGCGCAATCGGTTTTTCCTCGCCATAAGAAACGGTTGAGATGCGATTCCCTGAGACCCCCAATACCCGCATCATGCGCTCGACCGCCTGCGCGCGGCGCTCGCCTAAGGCGAGATTATATTCGCGCGTGCCGCGCTCATCGCAGTGCCCCTCAAGAGAGACCTTAGCCTGCGGATTGCCGGAGAGATAGGTTGCATTGGCTTCGATAATCGTACGGTCTTCCGCGTCGATGGCGCTGCTATCGAAAGCGAAATGAACCCGCCGTTCAGCCGGTAGCTTGGTCTCCACCGCCATAGGTCTTTGCTCAGCGGCGCTGGGCTGCGCCGGGGTGCTTGGTTTAGCCGCCGGTTTCACGGCCTCCTCGCCGCCACAACCGGCCAGGCCCAATGTAATGAGGAATAACATTAGTATTGGAATGGAACTTTTTTTCATTGCATTACTCCTTGGGTTGATGTTGAACTGGTGAAGGGCGACCACGCGGGCTCACGGATATCCCCCTCCTGTAATTTCAGTAATTGCCGAACGCGCCCGTCTGACGAAACCGTCGCTAATACCCCCCGTCCTTCTACTTCTGTGGCGTAAAGAATAATGCGTCCGTTCGGCGCAAAAGTCGGCGATTCATCCAGCGACGTTTCCGTCAACATTTGCACCGTTGAATTGCTTAGATTCAATATCGCCGCGTGATATTTATCTTCGTAACGGCTCACTAAGGTTAACATTTTTCCATCTGAAGAATAAGACGCGCGCGCGTTGTAATCGCCCTCAAACGTGATGCGCGTCACCTTCTCGCCGTTGGCGGCCATGCGGTAAATCTGCGGGCCGCCGCTGCGATCGGAGGTGAATATAATCTCACGCCCGTCCGGCGACCACGCCGGCTCCGTATCAATCGCCGGATTCTGCGTCAGCCGCTGCAGCTTTTGATCCGCGAGATTGAGCAGGTAAATCTCCGGATTGCCCTCGCGCGACAACACCAGCGCCAAACGCGTGCCATCCGGCGACCAGGCCGGGGCGCTATTAATGCCCTTGGATTCGGCAACCTTTATGCGTTTTCCATCGGCTATATTTTGTATATAGACCATGGAGCGCTTTTGTTCAAAAGAAACATACGCCAAACGTTTGCCGTCAGGCGACCAGGCCGGCGACATCAAGGGCTCGGACGAGCTTAGGATAGTGCGCTCGTTATAACCGTCGGAGTCCGAGACTTGCAATTTAAAGACAAACCCGGGACGCGCAATCTCTTTGCTGATGTAGGCGATACGGGTATTGAATACGCCGCGTTCGCCGGTTAACTTTTCATAGATAATATCGCTGATCTGGTGCGCCACCGTGCGCAATTGCGATGGTTCGGCGATATAGCGGTAAATCGCCAAGCGCTTTTCCTGGAACACATCATATAATTGGAAGTCCACTTGCACCTTGCCGGAAGCCTGCGTCTGCACCGCGCCGGTAACAAGCGCCTCGGCTTTGATCAGCCGCCAATCTTTAAATATCACCTCGCTCGGCTGATGCGGCGTGGACAAAAAGTTTTTACTCGAAATGCTGGTAAAGCGTCCACTACGCAAAAGATCGGTCTCGATAATCTGTGATACTAAAAGTCCCGATCCAGATCCGCCTTCGCGCTTAAAAGGAACAATGGCGATGGGTAGGCCGCTTTCCAAACTTTGCGTAATTTCGATGCTTAAAATGGCGTAAGCCGGAACCCCTCCTACGATCAAGCATAAACCGAAAAAAAAGATAATAAAACGTTTAGTCATTTTGACAATTCATTCCGCTAATTTATTCCTCCGGCTTGAAGATAAATTCAAGCTCACGGAAATACTCAAACAGTTGCTTATCCGCCGGCAGCGGCAGCGGCGTGGCTTTATATACCGCGTTTTCCACGGAGCGATCAAACGCCGCGTTGCCGCTGCTGCGCACCACCTTCGCATCGATGACCTCTCCGCCCGGCACTAATCGCACGTGCACCACGCATTCCAGCCCTTTTTCGGCGCTCGGCGGGCGCACCCAGTTACGGCTAACCTTTTGCCGGATCAGGGCCTTGAACCGGTCGGCCTCCGCCAGGGCGCGTACCTCCCGCACCGCCTGTCTTTGCTTTTCCTCGGCCGCTAACTGTTCCTGCAGGGCCGATTCGACCTCCTGGCGTCTTTCAATTTCCTGCTTTTTTTCCGCGGCTTCGGCTACGCGTTTCTTCTCCGCTTCAAGCGCTTTCTTTTTCTGCGCCTCGATATTTTTCTTTTCCTCCACCTGTTTTTGCTTTAGCTCGGCCAGGCGCTTTTCTTCGGCTTCGCGTTTCTCCTCCAGTTCAGCGGTCTTTTGTTTGGTTTCTTGAAGCTTTTTTGCGCTCTCCAATTCTTCCGTGCGCTTGCGTTGCTCTTCGTTTTTGAGCCTCTCTACCTCTTTCTGCACTGCTTCGTTATCCACCACTACCGCCTTCACAATATCCTTTTTCTGCTCTTTCCCGATGTCGCCGATCTGCCGCCAGGTAAAACTGATCACTAATAAAATGATGACGATAATATGCACGATTACGGCGTAGACAATGGCCTTAAAGCCACCGATGGATTTTTTCTCTCTGTTACGCAAGGTAATTATTTCTTTTCCGGCGACTGCGTTATCAAACCGACGCTCGGCGCGCCCGCGGCCTGCAGCAACACCATGGCTTTCACCACTTCGTTATAAGCGACGTTGCGGTCGCCGCGGATTAATACCGGCGTTTGCGGCCGTAAGCGTAAGATCGCCGCGACCTTGGTAACCAGCGCATCGGCGTCGATGTCACGTTCATCTAAAAAATATCTGCCTTTTCTATCCACGGTCACCACGATCGTTTCCTGATCCGGATTATCCACCGGATTGGCATTGGCCTGCGGCAAATCAACTTTGACTCCTTGCGTTAACAGCGGCGCGGTGATCATGAAAATGATCAGCAACACCAGCATCACGTCGATGTAGGGCACCACGTTGATTTCGGACATCAACTTCTTACGGCGCCTTCGTTTAGTAGTATAGGCGGACATATTACCCTTTAGATACAAACGCCTGGCGCTGCAAAATGCTGGAAAATTCTTCCATGAATATTTCGTAACGCGTGATCAGACGTTCGACGTCATTGGCGTAGCGGTTATAAGCGATCACCGCCGGGATAGCGGCGAATAGCCCCATGGCGGTGGCGATCAACGCTTCGGCGATGCCGGGCGCGACGTGCGCCAAGGTTGCCTGCTGCACCAGGCTCAAAGCACGGAATGAATTCATGATGCCCCAGACGGTGCCGAACAGGCCGATGTAGGGGCTGGTGGACCCGACGGTGGCTAAAAAGGACAGATGCGTCTCCAGGTAATCCACCTCCCGGCTTAAGGCCACCCGCATCGCGCGTTGCACCCCTTCGAGAACCTCCGTAGGCTGGATGGTTTTCTGTTTCTCCAACCGCGCATATTCTTTAAACCCGGCGACAAACACGCTCGCCATGCCGCTGGACAGGCTATTTTTCTGCGATAGCTCGGCATACATCTTATTGAGATTGGCGCCCGACCAAAACTTTTCCTCAAAAGAATTGGCTTCACGATAAGCCGCCTTTAAGACAAACCACTTGCGAAAAATCATGGTCCAGGAAATCATGGACGCTACCAGCAGCAGCAACATGATGATTTGCACCAACAGGCTGGCGTCCCTCACCAGCGCCAACAGGGCAATGCCCTCCTGAGTATTAATATTCACGCGGGTCTCCAGGCATCAAGTCGCGAAATAATAGAATCCGGTATAACGACCGGGGTGAATTTGCTTGCGCCCAAACAGGCCAGCTTGATCTCTCCGCGGCACAGCAGCTCCGCGTCCAACCATATTTCTTGATCCAGGGTCAGGCTTGCACTGCCGCGCCTTACCACGTTCAGCGTCGCGTGTAATCGGTCGTCGAGCCGCGCCGGTTTAACAAAATCCATCTTGACCATGCATACGGCGAATGCGATGCCCATCCGGGTGGCAAGCTCGTTTTGGCCAAAGCCGACTTCACGCAACCACTCACTGCGCACGCGCTCCATAAACTTAAGATAGTTGGCGTGATGCACCACGCCGCCGGCGTCGGTGTCCTGGTGATACACCCGTATAGGCATGGAAAAAACCGGTTTCATAAAATTTCAAAGCAAAGGACGCGGAGATTAAAATTTTAAACAGCTAATCTCGCCTATCTCTTCTGTTCTCCCAGCCAACTCTCATTATTCCTCATTATCGAAAATCCCGCGTTGTGACGGCGCCTGCGTTTCCGGAAGCAGGCTCTCACGTCCTTCCGGCGGACGCAGATTAAAATGCAGCCAGGCATTGCGCGTAGCGACCCGCCCGCGCGGCGTGCGCATTAGATAACCCTGCTGAATTAAAAACGGCTCGATAACGTCCTCCAGGGTACCACGTTCTTCGCCGATGGCGGCGGCGATGTTGTCGATCCCGACCGGCCCGCCGGCGAATTTTTCCAGCACGGCACGCAGGAATTTCCGGTCCAATACATCCAGGCCGCTTTCATCGACCTCCAGCATGTTGAGCGCGGCTTCAGCGATTTCCCGCGTTAAGCGGCCATCGCCTTTGACTTCAGCAAAGTCGCGCGCGCGCCGTAAAAGCCGGTTGGCAATACGCGGCGTGCCGCGCGCCCGGCGCGCAATCGCGGTAATTCCGGCCGACTCGGCATGGATTTGCAGAATGCCCGCGGAACGTTTCACGATCTGGGCTAATTCCTCCACGCTGTAAAACTCGAGACGCTGCACGATGCCGAAGCGATCGCGCAACGGAGAAGTCAGGAGCCCGGCGCGGGTGGTCGCGCCGATCAGCGTGAACGGCGGCAGCTTGAGTTTGATGGAGCGCGCCGCCGGCCCTTCGCCGATCAGGATATCTAGCTGGTAATCCTCCAGCGCCGGATAAAGAATTTCTTCCACCACCGGGCTTAGGCGATGGATTTCGTCGATGAATAAAACATCGTTCGCCTGTAAGTTTGTCAGCAACGCCGCGAGGTCGCCGGGGCGCTCCAGCACCGGCCCGGAGGTTTGCCGCAGATTCGCGCCCATCTCGTGAGCGATAATATGCGCCAGCGTGGTTTTGCCGAGTCCCGGCGGGCCGAACAGCAGCACGTGGTCCAAGGCCTCCCGGCGCTTGCGCGCGGCGGCAATGAAGACTTCCATCTGTTCGTGGATCTGCGCCTGGCCGATGTATTCCGCCAGGCGCGCCGGGCGCAGGCGCGACTCCTGCGCCGTTTCTTCCGGAGTAACGACGGTATGCGCGGAAATCAGGCGATCGGTCTCGATCATGGCGCCATCCCCTTCAATGCCTGACGGATAATTTCTTCACTGCTTAAGCCCTTGGCAGGTACATTGCGCACCGCGCGGCTCGCCTCCTGCGGCTTATATCCCAAGGCGATCAAGGCGCTCACCGCTTCGTTGAGCGGATCAATATGGCCGGCGATGGACGGAGGGCCGGACGGCTCAACATCCAAGCCATCCAGCTCGGGCAGCACCTTATCGCGCAATTCCACTATTAACCGCTCGGCGGTCTTGCGGCCTATCCCCGGTACTTTTGTCAAGCGGGCGATGTCTTCGTTCGCAACGCAGTGCAGAAATTCCTGGTCGGACAGACCTGATAAGATCGCCAGCGCCACGCGCGGCCCGACACCGTTCACCTTCAATAAGCGGCGGAATAAGCGCCGCTGCGCATTGCGGCTAAATCCGTATAAGAGATGCGCATCGGCGCGCACCACCAGGTGCGTATAGAGCGTCACCGCCTCCCCCACCGCCGGCAGGTCATAGAAGGTGGTCATAGGCGCCTCTAATTCATAACCGACTCCGTTGACATCAAGCAGCAGATGCGGCGCTGACTTCTGTAATAACACACCGCGTAAACGCCCGATCATGCCGAAGCTCCCAGGGACATGCGCGCCGTTAGGTTTCTGCTTTGTAAATGATGTGCGTGGCACAAGGCGCACGCCAAGGCATCCGCGGCATCGGCCTGCGGTGCGCCGGAAAGATGTAATAATACCTGCACCATATGCTGTACTTGCTCCTTGCGCGCATGCCCTTTGCCCACCACCGCCTGCTTGATTTGCAGCGCGGTATACTCAGTCACAGGAAGCCGATGATTGACGCCGGCGCAGATCGCCGCGCCGCGCGCCTGCCCCAGCTTTAAGGCGGAATCGGCATTGCGCGCCAAGAATACTTTTTCGATGGCAAGCTCATCCGGTTGATAGGTGGCGATAATCTCGATCACGCCGTCATAAATCACTTTAAGGCGTTCGGATAACGTACCCATGGGTACCCGCAGGCAACCGCTGGCGACGTATTGCGGCGAGCCTTCGTGGACGCTCACCACGCCGAATCCGGTTATCCTCGATCCCGGGTCAATGCCAAGCACGCGCATGTCTTGACCTTTTCAACCGGCCGCCCGTTCCGCCCATTGTTCCGGGAAAGCCGCATTGGTATACACATTCTGGACGTCGTCGAGGTCCTCTAAAACCTCCAATAACCGCAATACTTTTTCCGCCTCTTCGCCGGTTAATTTCACATCGACCGAGGCGCGCAATGCCACCTCGGCGGTGTCCGGGGTAAACCCGGCCTTGACCAAGGCAGCGCGCGCCGCGGCGAAATTTTCCGGCGCGATCAATACTTCAATAGAGCCGTCGGCATCGGCGACTAGATCCTCCGCACCCGCCTCCAGCGCCACCTCCAAAATCGCGTCTTCCTTCACCCCTTTGGCGTAACTTAGCACACCAAGTTTTTTAAAAAGATAGGCAACCGAGCCGCTGGTGCCGAGATTGCCGCCGTGCTTCGCGAAGGCATGGCGCACTTCGCCGGCGGTGCGATTGCGATTATCGGTGGCACACTCAACCAGCACGGCGACCCCGCCCGGGCCATAACCCTCGTAACTTACCTCTTCATAATGGGCGCCTTCGAGCTCGCCGGTGCCGCGCTTAATCGCGCGCTCGATATTATCCTTAGACATATTCTGGCCCAGGGCCTTGTCGACGGCCGCGCGCAAACGTGGATTATGTCCGGGATCGCCACCGCCGGTACGGGCGGCAACCGTGATTTCACGGATAATTTTGGTGAAGATTTTGCCGCGCTTTGCGTCCTGTGCGCCTTTGTGGCGGCGGATATTGGCCCATTTACTGTGGCCGGCCATAAATGATTCCTCAGCAAATACTCACTTAAAGAAATGAGGCGCAGTGTAACATCGGACGCGAGCCAACCCAACCGGGGAAGGCCGGTTGCAGGATTAACGGCAAAATCGACGGGATGAGGGGAATATATTCGAAAAAATAATCCTTTAGGCAATATAAAATTCACAAGTGCTTTTTTGCGCCTTTATATCATAATAATATGCTCACATCTTAAATAATAGGTTTACCTTCAATGAAGCCGATAACCCGCAAAACGATGGCGAGCCGTCATGAATAAAAAAACCGATGCAGAGACCGACACGCTGATGGAC
>DATGVQ010000027.1:0-14374 GCA_035300145.1 Acidiferrobacterales bacterium
AGTTGCGGGAAGCCGGTCGCGGTCGTGCTTTGCAGGTCGGTAAGGGGCTGACCCGTGCCTTCGTCGCGCACCAGGTAGGTATTCTCGGTCTCGGTGAACGGCCGTCCGGTTTGATCCCGCAGGATCTCGCGCTTCAACAGACCCTTGCTGTAGTATGAGTTGCTCAAGAACTCGCGCGTGATGGTGCGATAGAGGTTGTTCAAGTTCTGCGTGTCGAGGTGCTTCTCGGTCACCGTGGTGTAGCCGTAGAAGTCGCGCTCCAGGCGATTGTACTTGGGAGCCGCGTACTGGTAGGCCATGACCTGGGTGTCGGCGCCCTCGCCCACGTGGCCGTCGAACGTCGTGACCTTGGTCATCACCCAGCGGGACTGCGGCAAATCGAACGTGTTGCCGTCGCGGGTGTACTCGAGGTTGAAGCTGGCGCCCAGGGGACGCATGACCGATTTCAACAGGTTCGTGCGCCCAATCGGGTTGAGCGCTACTTTCAGCTCGCTGTCACTCGCCGAGCGAACGTGGTCGGCGAAGCCGTCGCCGTCCATGTCGCGGAAAGCGACCTCGGGGCGGCCCATGCTGGTCGAGAAGTCCACGCCCGGGTTGAAAACGAGCTTTATGACCGGGACAACCGGCGGGATGGGAGGCGGGATGGGGATCCCGATGGTGAAGAACGCGCCCCCACCCAGCGAGATGTGCTTGTCCATCGCTACCTTATCCTGCCCGCCCGGCCAGGGGATCGGCGCGGTAAAGCCGGTGCCGGTGTTGAGCCGCACCATGAGGGGGGGGCCTCCGATGATCTTGTCGGGCAGGCCGTCGCCGTTGATATCGGCGTAAGTCTCATTGCTTTGCGTCATGCCGATGTTGAGACTCAAGCCCCCGGCAATGCTGTAAGAATCTTCGTTGAAGCCAAGGCCGACGCCGCCGCCCCCATCCAGGCTCTGGCCGTCGTTAACGATACCCCCGCCCCACGGCTCGGCGAGGATGTTGCCAAGCGCATCGTGCGCGAAGCTATAGCCCAGATTGAGCGCGACCGTGCCATCCTTAAACACCTTATCGGGCAGGCCGTCGCCATTAATGTCAATGAGGTCGTACTCGGTCTTGGCGGTGCCGGTGCCGACGTTGGCGCTGAAAGAAGGCATATCCGAGCCCTGGGAACTGGTAGGCGCGGACTTGGTGCCGTCTGCGGCCACATGGCCGCGGGCGGCGGCGATCGCCCTGGCGATATTGCCGGCGCCGTCGGTGCTGAAGCTGAAGGTGTCGTTTGTGCTCACGCGCGCCGAACCCGGGCCCGGGCCGCGCCGGATGCCCTCGAGGCCCCCGACCGCGCGCGAGAACTGCACGCCGCCATTGCTGCTGATGATGTCGGGGAAGCGATCGCCGTTCAAGTCCTGGAACTCAATCTGGCTCTCGCTGCTGCCGGTGCTCGCGCCGACGCCGACCGACACGGAAGTACTGGTGGAGTGCGAGATGCGCGGCGGCGCGGCGGCGCCGGCAAACTGCGCCGAAGTGGCCATGCGGATGTCAGCCAGCCCGAGACGCGAGGAGCTGACCGAACCGGCCTTTACCCAAGCCTTATCGTCCACCCCGCCCCAGCGTGCGTCGGCCGGACGCGGGGAGAAGGGATAGGCGCGCATAGCGTTCGGATCAGAGGACTGATCCAGGACGAGCAGCGTCTGGTCGATCGGCTGCGCGTCGCGCGGGCTGTTGCCGTTGTAGCCGGCCGCGGCCCAGCCGCGATAGGGTTGCGGGAATAGTCCCTCGACTGCCGGAGTGTGCAGCATCGAGGGCACGACGGTCCCGCCGTTGACGGTGACTTCGAGCAACGTGACCTGCGAAGCGAAGCGCGGATCGCGCGAGCTGACATCGAAGAAGAGCTGATCGCCCAAGGTGGCGGCTACGTTCGCCGTGACGATGACTTCGACCGGCGACAAGACCGTCCCAGTGACGGTGATCGGCTGCTTCGCGAGCAGCGCGCCCTGGCGCTTCACGGTGAATACGGCGTTTGCCAGCGCGCCCGGGCTGAGCCCGCTCACCTGCAAGCGCGCCTGCACCGGAATCGTGCCGGTCGCGGGCACGGTGTAGAAGTCCTGCGGCGCCGTGGCCGCGTTGACCGGATAGAGATCCATACTGAAGATCGGTGTCACCTGCAGGACGAAGTTGCCCTTCTCGTCGGTGACGCTATCCACGCCGCTCGCGGCGGTGTAGTAGGCGGAAGGCGTCAATTTCACACGCGTGGCATCGATCGGCGAATCGACCACGATGTTCCACTGGAGCACGTCCCGCTGCGTGACCGCGAGGTCCTGCGAGAGGGTGGTTACAGGGAGGGTCTCGGCAAACCCGAGCGTGCGGCGGAAGACTTCGACACCGTTGCGGGTGATGACGAGGGTGACGTCATCGGTGGTCACGCCGGTCTTCTCGAACGTCCCGGCAAGATGCAGGGTACCGGTAAGCGGCAAGGTCACGGTGCCGCTGCGGCCGGCGAGGGTGAAGTCACCCGAGGCCAGATAGTGGAACTCGGTGAGGCCGTTCACGTCGGTGCGCGTGGTATCGACGCTGACATAGGTGATGTCGGGGTCCCACGCCACCTGGTCGAAGGCGCCGTCGAACACCGATTGCACGCGGAAGTAGAGCCGGTCGCCGCGGTGCACCGGCACGGCGTTCACGCCGGTCGGAACCTGCGGAGGAGAATAATTGTCTTGCGCGATGGTGGTGGACCACAGCTCCGAGCCTTCGAGCTGGATGGCGACCCGTACGCCGTCCGCGCCGGTGTATTGCGCGCGCGCGGTGCTCGTGTCCTGGATCAGTTGCACCGGCGCGTTGATGCGTACCACGCCGTCATACGGCGCGACCCAGCGGCGCAAGCTGTCGAGCAGCGGGAAGTTCGCCGCGCGCGCGGCCTGGATAGCGCTCGCGTCCGCGAGCAGATCGGTGGTAATGATCGCGCCCGCGCCGATCGGCACCGGCGTATCGGAGCTGTTCGCGCTGAAGGTCGGCACCCCGGCCGCGTTGATGAAGCCGAACAGCACCTGGCCGCCGCTGACCAAGTCGGTGATGCCGTCGCCGTTCACGTCGGTGAAGTAAGTGTCCGCCTGGGTCGTGGCGAGGTTGACGTCGCCCATCACCGCCAGGCCGAAGTAGGATTCGGCGCCGAAGGTGGTGGAGGTCACGCGCTCGCGCGAGATCGCCGTAAGCGTCGGCAAGGACACGGCCCCGCCGAAGGCGGTCTGGCCGTTCGGGCCGGAGAGGTTGGGCCGGTAGAAGAAGCCGCCGATGCCCTTGAACACCTTGTCCGGGAGCCCGTCGCCGTTCATGTCGGCCATGGTGATGAGTGTGTCGCTTTGGGATTGGCTGAAGCCGGCCTTGAAGCCGGCGGTGTTCATCTTGGAGAAAAGTTGGAAGTCAAAGGGACCAACGCCGGTATAGAAGTGGCCGCCCGCGCTCGTGCTTTGGCTGCCGCCGAGCGCGCTCGCCTGGCCCTTGCCGAGCAGGCCCGCGCTGATATTGTCGCTGCCGACGCTCCAGTCAGTCGTCGCGGCGAAGCCGCGGTAGTTGCCGCTTGCATCCCGCGCCTCGTCGAAATAGGTGAGGGTGTGCTTGTTGAAGAGCGTCACGCCGTCGGCGGCGAACTGGCTGACCGAGGTCAGCAGCGTCTTGTTGAACGCCGTCGCCGGGCGGTTGTCGCCGTACGGATTCTCGTTGTAGCCGAACTCGTAGCGGCGGATGAGCTGGCCGGCGAGTGACACTTCGACCTTGCGCAGCAGGTCCGCGGTGACGCGCTTGAAACCGCCGCGCGCGTCGATCTGCACGTCGGCGCGCCGCGGCTCGGTCAGGTCGCGGTCGCGGAGGAAGCTGACCGTGTACGGGCCTTCGGTGATGCCGCTGCCGGTGTAGGTGACCTTCTGGAGGTAGATGTTGCTTCCGGGCACGCTGCCGCCCAGGACGCCGGGGTCGCTGACCGCCGCGTAGTGGAACCGGACGAAGTTGCCGTTCGGGTCACGAATCTGGCACAGCGCCCACAGGAAGACGTTGCCGGTGCTGTCTACGAGCGTCTCGGTTGCCGGGTCGGTGGCGCCGTAGAGATACTTGACCCCATTCTTGTCGGTCACTTCCCAGTTGTAGTTCGACGGACCGGTGCCGTGGCGGACGATCCTGCGGAACTGCCCTTCCACGCGCGTGTGGAAAACTTTTTCGGGCGTGCGCGCAACCAGGTCGCCGCGGTGGGCGAGCGGGGTGAGCTGCTCGCCCGAGACCATGTAGGTTTCGGTCTCCAGGCCCGCGTCGTAGCGCGGCACGCCCCAGCGCGTGTCGATGGTGATCGCCTGCATGGGCACATCCCAGCCCATGCCCATCCAGCCGTTGCCGCCGGCGGAGCTGTACTGGACGGCCAATTGCGGCTGCAGACCCTGGCGGCCCGGCGGCACTTCGATCGGGTACGAGGTCCGCGCATCGCCGGTATTATTGGCGCGCGGCGCTTCGATCAGATTGATCTGCGCGCCCGGATCCGCCACCTTGATGTCCTTCATGCTGGTCGGATTAAACGAGGTCGGGTTCGGATGGTCCGGCACCGTGACGGTGGCGTTGATCATGTCGGTGAAGTGATTGGTGACTGAATTAATCACTTTGTTGGTCTTGTCGACGGTGATGCCGTCGAGCGCGATCCAGCGGCCGGCCTGGTCGTCGAAGTAGAAGGTCTTGATGTCGTCTTCGGTGTGCCCGGGCGGGATCAGGGCCTTGTCGTAGGGCAGCGTGACGTTGACGTTCTTCAGGAACTTGGCGCCGTGCGGCAGGAAGCGGTAACCGCGGCGCGGGCCCTTGGTGACGTTGGTCATGCCCATGTCCAGCGCCGGGACGTTCTCGTCCGCGAGCGGGGCGATGGTGACGGTGGTGTCGCTGGCGACCGTGCCGGCGGCGAACACGAGGGTGGATTCGTCGTTGCTGATGGTTTGCTTGTTCTTGGCCGAGACGGTGGCCGAGAGGCTGCCGGCAAGCGTACCGCTCGCCGGGGAGGCTGCCGACATCTGTTGGGTGAACGGGACGATGGTGCTCACGGTCTCGCCGTTGGGATAGACTACTTTGACCTCGGCCGACCAGGGATCGCTGTCGGCTTGGGTCGTCAGACCCACCTGGTCCTTGGTGACCGCATAAGTGATCTCGCCGGAGGAATGAAAAACGACTTGACCGCCGAGCGTAATACTTGCAGTACCCGAGCCGTTGTTCCAGGGCTCGACGAAGCCCTGCACAAAGCCGCGCCGCCCGTAGAACTGGCCGGCGTCCGGATAGACCATAAAGATCTTCGGCGGGGCCGTGCGTCCACCGACCCCGGAACCGATGAACAGAAATTCACGGATCTCGGTATTACTCACGAACCCGCCCAGGAAGGTGAGCTTGACGCCGTCCAACACCCGCTGCGCGAGCGGGGTGGCGGCCGGCACGTAGATCGTGTTCCAGCCGGTGTTCATCACCGCGCCGGCTTCCGCTGGAAAGTCGGTCCACAGGCCGGCCTGCTTGGTGGAGACCTGCAGCTGTCCATCGATCGGCGCCGACAGGTAGAACGACACTGCCTCCATTTGCGTCGGCCGGCGGAACGCGAATTCGACCGAGGGGGCGGCGGCGTCGATCGGCTGGTCGGCGGGATAGGGCTTCCAGCCGGTGGTGAGGTCGCCGTCGTACAGCGCCGCGATCGGGTTGGTGCCGACGGCGTCGGGCTCATTGACGGTGATGGTCTCGACCATGTTGGCGCCGGTATCGAGCTCGGCGACCACGCGCACGTTTTGCACGGTGTACCCGGCGTCCTTGAACGAGGAGGACAATACCGAGAATGCGATGGTGTTAACGCCTAGCTTGAGCCACGCCGGGTTGATGCGTTCGACCTGGGTGCTCCAGGTAGTGGTCGGCAGAATCAGCATACCGCCGGAGCTCGTCGTAAAACCGTTGATCGCACGGTCGGGCGAGACAAAGCTCGCCTGCCCGAACAGCTCGTAGGTCAGATAAGTGCGCACGAAATGCGCCGGATCGTGGTTGAGCGTGAAACTGAAGGTGTTATTGGTAATCGTGGTGCTGCTGTCGGTGGGCGTAATGACGGCCACGGTCGGAGTGGCGGTCTGGTTGAGGGCGTTGTAGACCCGGCCCTGCGGCGGCGGCGTCGGCCCCAGCAGTTGCGCCAGCAGCGCGGCGCCGTTCTTGACGCTGACCGGCACTGCGGTGGTCCAGACCTCGAGCTCGTTCAGGCCGGTGGCGGTACCGCCGGTGGCCGGGGTGAGCACGAACAGGAGTTTGCCGGTGGTCACCGGCGCGCCGGCGGTGAAGGTGGTCCAGCCGGTGGGAAGCAGGGTCAGGTTTAGGTTCTCGAGACCGACGATCGTCTGGTAGACGCCGCCGGCGTCGGCCTGGACGGTAAGCAGGTACGGGGCGGCGCCAAAGATCTTGATGGCGCGCACTTCCTGGGGCGACGCGAAGGCGGCGGCGACCTGCGACACGGCGAAGACGACGTGCTGGGTGGTGGTGTCGCGGTCAAAAAGAAACGGTGCGGTGCTGGCTTCTTGCGCCTGGACTAGGGGCGGGAGACTGGGGGACGAAAATACGGTGAGGGTAACGGGGGTGGCCTTGGAGCCGACTGGCAGCGTTTGTCCCGTGGGGACCACGGCGGCGTATACCAGGACCAGACCCAAGGCGGCGCACGCGCCCAAAAGCCCGATCCAAACGCCGCGTGTCAGGCGGCGTAATCTCGCCCAGAAATTCACCCTGCCCTCCCTCTTCCTTACGATAGTAGTATTGCATCCGGTCCTTAGAATTTCCCTAAGGACGAGCCCGTCATGTGAGCACCATTTCCCGCACTATGCAAGCTATATATTTCGCGGAAGTAATTAATATATTTGTTTAAGCGGGTATGCTGCTGGGCGCCTTGACGCAGGCCAAAACTGGCCTATCTTAAAGTGGCCGCGGTCCCTGCGTTGATAATGCCCTATCGAATTTAGCGCTATGGGTGTCCTGGGTGCGCAGGGTGCTCAAGGCGCGCAGGGGGCTCAGGGCGGTCGATACGCTCCACACGCTCGACACGGTCCACACGCTCGACATGGTCGACAACCTGTGTACGTTCTGCATCCCCACTGGTTTTCTTAAGCTCAGCACTGCTCGGTTCGCGCTTCTGTTGTCCGGGCGCATGATTCTTGCCCCTTGTGGCTTGACGCTTTCGATTATCGAGAAGATGTTCCTTAGCGTTTTGTAATCCGCTAGCATCTGGGTTCTTTGCGATGTTTTTATTCAAGCTCTCCAAGGCGCGCTCCATCGGCACCTGTGGCGGATTCGGATCCGCCGCGAAAGCAGTTGCACAGCACAAAATTCCCGCCGTGGCGACTATGCCGATAAGTTTTTTCATGAAATTACCCCTTGGTCTTTAAACCCAGCGCCACCCTCCCGTATGGCAAATAGCTGAGCCTACCTAATACCGAGTGCAGTACAGCGCCGCAGACTTGTATTGCCACATTTGGCGCCTGATCCGACCCACTCACCTTTGAAAATTCACTATTCCCCTACCCTCTCTTGCTCTCCCGTAACGATGTTTCGTTTTTTCGGGCGCAAACGGACCCGTGCCCGGCCCCGCGCGCATGTTTGCGGCGGTGGCCTTGCCACACGTTAGAGTCTTTGATTAATTATTTGCGCAAGTTAGAACTAAAGATGCATCCACCTGGACGCTGTGATAGGGGGTCGCGCGTGAGCGCATTGGATTTATGTAAGTTAATGACCCCACTCTAACCTTGTTCTAACCTTGCTTACGGTGTTACCCCGTACTGTCAAGTGTAGACACGAAAAATCGGGTTTCAAGTCCGGGTTTGCCATTTCGCCACTTTTTTTCGAATGCATTATCCCCTGATGATTGTTATGGGACGGTTTTTTCTCAACCTCTCCTTGATCGGACACGTGGCCTAACGAACGCGCGGGTTTAGGCGGTAAGCGATTTGCAGGCCGCCGCCGGTGTCGGGGCTGCTATTCGAAAAGCCACCATATATATAGACAATCAAACTCAAGTCCGGGCTCAATTTATGATTCGAATAAAGCGTTAACTCCCGGGGATCGTCTCGTCCAGGTAACACCGCTTGCCGATAATCGATAAAGATGCCCGCCGAGGTAAGGGAAGTAAATTTATACGCTCCCCCGACCTCCCCATATGCCACATTGTTGAATGTAACCCCAGGAGGATCGCCCACCCATTTGTAACCCAACGTAGCGAAGGCAGTCAATTTATCGTACGTCTTCGTGATATCCGCCTGCAGAGAGTAGTCATTTTCCCCTGTTCCCAGCCCTTTGGTTTTATCCGCGGTTCCAAACTTGATCTTCACGCCCACATCGATCAACGGCAACTTTCCCGCTTCCGGAATAAGCGTACCAAAAGCGCTCACCACAATATCGCCCAGGCCCGAACCAGTCCGTCGAATACCCGTATTACCAAGGACAATCTGGTCTCCGGCGGATACCACGTTACCTACTCCGGAAATTCGCACGTAGGGTACGGTGAGCTTAAACCTTGCGCTATCAGTCTCATATTTTACGGAAACCGGAATATAGAGAATATCGGTAGAAGATGAGGTGCCGTATTTACCGCTGCTGTAATCAAACCCCGTGCTTAAACTGAAGCGGCCCTCATTGCTCTCGGCGCCATCGGCGTTACCGGCCAACAGCCCTAGAAAAGTCGCAAGCGTACTGATCGCATATCGAGTTGTTTTTATCATTCTGTAACCCACCCCCTCGGCCCTATCTCTATATAATCATTATCTTCTAAGCAAAAACAGACCGTAGGAGATGAGCATCAAGGGGATGCCGACCACCCAGCGCTGGCGCTCGCGCGCCTTGTTTCTGATTTCGCGTTGCACGAATTCCTCGCCCTTTTGCATTTCCTGAAACGATTGCACATAGGAAGAAATTTTTCTTACTTCTTCGTCGCTCAATTCCGCGCCTTGCCAGCGGCTGTTGCGTTCCCTGTCGTTAAGCTGCTGCGCTTGCGCTTGCACGTTGGCGGCGGAAACCGCGGCTTGCTGAAAAATCTCGCGTTCCTCGTTGGTCAGAAACGGCGCACGGATTGCCGGGTACCAGGCTTCCAGCGCGTCCAACAGCGGTTGGTCGGCATGAGGTTTGAAGGTAAGCCAGGCGCCGGAGAGAAAACTTGCAGCGAGTATCGCGATGATAAGCGCCGAGCGGGTTTTATCATGCGCTTGCCGACGCTGCTCTTTGGGTACGAAAAACCACGGCTTGGCGAGGGCAGCGAGGACAAGGGCGACACCAAAGGCGCACACCATGGCGGCGCCGGTCGGTAAGTCCCAGTAATAAGACGCTCCCAACCCGATCGCGCTTGCGACCGTGCCCGCCGTCCAGCCTATGAGCAGCCTGACTGAAATGTCGGCGCTATAGATAATGCCAATCGCCGCCGGAATAATGAGGAAGGAAAATACCAGCAGCACGCCGGCAATGGCCACGGAACTGGTGACCACCACGCCGAATGAGGCGTAAAAAAGAAAATCCCACGGCCATACCCGCAATCCTTGTTGGCGCGCCTCATGCGGGGACAAAGAGAGCAACAGGAAACGTTCGCGGAACAGCCAGTGAAACAGCGCGACGAGCGCGTACAGGGCAAGCAGATTAAATAGGTCTTCACGCGTGGCGGTAAGTATGCTGCCGACCAAAAGCTGCCTGATGTGCTCCGCGCCTTGCGGCGCTTTGTCCACCAACAGAAACGCCGCGGCGGCGGAAATCACGTAGATCACGCCGATAAAAGTTTCCTGGGATATGCGGCCGGTCCAGTTGCGGCTTAAGGACAGTATCACTGCGCCGGCGAGAGTGAATAATAATGAGTAAGCGTACGCGGCGGGAGACTGCGGTAGATAACCGAACATAAAGGCGACAGTCGCCCCGAGCGCGGAGATCTGGGCGAGCGCCAGATCGACAAAGATGATATTGCGGCTGAGCACGTGGATGCCAAAGTAGGTGTGTATGCCGGTCAATAGCATCGCCACCAGAAACGCAACCAGCAAAAACTGTACTGTCTCCATCATCCTCGGCTTACAGGTTAGCCGCGAAAGCGGCGGCAAGCGCGTTGATGTTATAGTCAAACAGCGATAGATAATCGCCGGCTTGCGGCACGCTGCCCACCGACGGAGCCAGCGACACTACAATAGCGCCGGTTTTGTCCGCTAACATTTTTGGGATTTGCTCCGGTTCAAACGGTTGTTTGATGATTACTTTAACGCCCGCCTGTTTCATCTTTTTCACCAGGCCCGCCAGATGCGAAGGACTGGCAGGGATACCGGGTTTGAGCTCAATGTAATCAATAATATTCAAGCGGAATCTGCGCGCAAAATAAGGCCAGCTATTGTGGTAGGCGACCACCGGCCGGCCGCTGAATGGGGCAAGCCTGGTTTTCCACGCGTCAATTTTGGTTTTCAACTGGCGCAGGAATGCGGCGCGATTGCCTTCGTACAGTTTAGCGTTGGCCGGATCCAGCCGGTCCAGCGCCTCCATAATGCCGCCGGTGATGATTTCCGCGTTCACTGGATCGAGCCAGTAGTGAGGGTTACCCGCGCCATGGCTATGACCCACCGGCGGGGCGAAACCGGTTGCGCGCATCTCCAGCAACGCGACTCCGGTCGATGCATCCAGATAACCTTTGCCGCCCCGGCGTAAATCCGCATTAGTGATATTTTTTAATAACGTGTCGATCCACAGATCGTAATCCAGCCCTATCTTAATCACCATGTCAGCGTTGCGCAGCTTTTGCAGATCCTGCGGGCGCGGCTCGTACACTTCGGTATCTTGCGAGGGAGCGGCTAGGTGCGCAGCCTCGACGCGCGCTCCACCGACTAGCTCAACCAGGCTGCGCAAATCCGAGGTAGTGGTAACCACCTTGATTTTTTCCGCGCCCGCAGCAGCAGGGAGGAGCAGAGTAAAGACAGCAAATGCCAAGGTGAGAGCAAAAGACGCGGCCATAAAGTGATCGCAATATAAAAAAGAACGGGTGCCGCAGCACCCGCAGGTTAACGTTCAATCCGAATCCTTATTTTTTCGCTACCCATAGGCTTTTCGGCACCAGGCAGTGCACGCTTTTTTCATTGTCGGCAATCGTACCCAGGCGACAATCCATGGTCATACTGGCGAGACCGTAGGCGTCCAGCCGGGACAGCTTTTTCTTTTCCTGCAGCAAGTTGATCATCGCCATGGAAGCGGTATCCATCGCCTTATTAAGATCGCCATCTTTGGCGCTGGTGACGAGGTATTGCGGAGTCTCGGCGGCCGGATGCTCGGTGGTCTGCCTGGCGTTCACGTTCTTAGGATTCAGGCAGTGCACACCCTTTTTGATATTCACCACCTGGCTGATACGGCAGTCGGAGATTTTAGGCATCATTTCTGCCGCCTTGTCGGGAGAGAGTTTGCGCTGCTCGGCGAGAAACTTGACCGTCTCCGCTTTGGCATCGGTCAGCGCCTTATTAAGGTCTTTGTCGTAGCCCATGGTAATCCAGTGGGTCGGTGTTTCGATCCGCGGGTATTCCATGCCTTTGCCCTTGCCCTTAATCACATTCACGGTGATATTGAACTCCTTATAAGCGGTTTCCAGCGCTGTCAGGTTCACCTCGCCGTTCCCTTGCGCGGCGTGGGAATCGCCGGTCCAAAGCAACGCGCCCGGCACGAACACCGGCACGTACAGCGCCGCGCCTTCGGTGAAGTCGCGAATATCCATGTTACCGGCATAGGGGCCGGGCGGCACGGTGCTGTATTGACCCGGCTCCGCGCGCGCTACGCCTATTGTTCCGGGGAACGGCCGCAGCGGGATTTCAATTCCCGGCGCGAATTCGGCGACTTTCCTATCCCAGTCGAGATAGAAATATTTAACCTGGCCATCCTGAAACTCCTTTGGAAACTCACCGAACATGCCGGGCACGTTGAAGTTGGTGGCATAAGCGCGCGGCACGATTTTGTTGATCTTAACCTTTAATAAGTCCCCCGGTTCCGCGCCGTCGATATATATCGGTCCAGTGACGGTGTGCGGTCCGCGGCCGGGAAAGTCCGTGCGCAGCTTCTTGATTTCCTCGATCGTCTTGCCCGGTATCACCTGATTGTGGGAATGCATCATGGTTTCCAGAACCACGGTATCGCCGGAATTAATCCTCATTACCGGCGGTTGCGCGTTATTAAACCAGCCCCACTGCGTGGTTTCGAGGGTGGCGGGCAGGACGTGCACCGTACCCGACAGCTTGCTTGCAGTCACTACCCGCAAACTTTCCTCCTGGCTCATTTGTTCCAATGCGATAGCGCCGATGCCGAACGCAACCCCGCTCAACACCATGCCCAACGCCAGCCTGAACTTCGGCTTTTTATTCATCTGTATCTCTCCCCAACTTAAGTTTACAAAATTACCCGGATGGCAAATGGCCGCTCATCGATATCATCCCCACACCCTGCCCTTTATTTTAGGGAAGCTGGACCGGGTGGGTGAAGACGTAGTCATTGGATTTCACCGGCGTGTGGCAGGCGAAACACTCTTGCACGAAGTTGGCGTCCTTCCCATAAGGCGTTTGATCCATGCCGAGCCAACGCGCAAAACCCCAGCCGCCGGTGGCCGCATATTTCTTCGCATCCTTGATCATGAATTCCGCTTGCACGAAATCGGCAGGCACAATGGCAGCCGGCCAATTGGGATGGATTTGCTCCTTCCATGACAGTTTGCCGAATATCGTCCCATCCGGCCAGGGGTTGGTCTTGCCGGCCCTTGCCGATTGTATCGCGAGGTCATTTCCGACGATAACCCGCATGGTATGGTTATCGGTCCGATGAGAAGAGGAGATCACGCGCCAGTCTTTGTATCCTTCCGGTAAGGTGATGCCGTTGGGCGCCGGCTTAACTGCGTCAGGCCACGCACTCGGAGAGATCAATACCAGGCTTGCGACGACGAAAGCAAAAAGACAAAAACGTTTCATGGAGTTCCTCCGTGATGGTCTATTATTGCCTGCCGCTATTATCGTATAGAGGGATAATGCAGCAGGCAACCCCGGCGAAAAGTTATACTGGTTTTAAGTTAATCCTCACTGCGATTTAGCGACAAATTGCTCTAATTCCGCATATTGCGCCACGGTCCCATGCCCGCCGGCAAACCGTTCCGGGGCGATGCCGGCTTTTTTAACCGCGGCAACCAAGCTCGCCTGCCCGGGTGTGGGCTTTCCTTCCAACTTATCCCGGCCGGGGCTCCATAAATCGGCGACAAATCCTAACCGCGCGTCCGCCACATAGCCGATCACCATGTCCGTCGCATGGACATTTTCTATCCGATAAATACCCAGCTCACGCTGGCCATCTGTCAAAAGTTTTTTGTCGGCTACCTCCATAATCTCGGGCTTGCGCGGGCTGCGTTGCAGCGCGTCTTGATCGACCTTATGCGGCGCGCTGAATATCTTTTGAAAATGCTCGCCGTTGCCTTTTCCCAGCACGATGGTTGCACCTTCGGCGACATAAGTTCTAGCACCGCCGGCGTGATCCATGTGATGGTGAGTCATTACCAGGTATTTAATCGGCTTGCCCGGATACTTGGCCTTGGCCGCATCGATTGTCCATTGCGATTGCCCCTCGTTGACCGGCGCATCGAACACCACCAGATACGTTGGCATTTCGACCACCAGACTGTTATGGGTTCCTCCCACCACCTGCTGGACACCGGGCGCCAGCTCTACCAGACGCAGGCCGGAGCCCGCTTCTGGATCAAAACTAATCCTGTCCGAGTCAAGGTAAACCCCCAGATATTGCCGTCTTATCACCCATTGATAGGGCACATTGGCCTTGGCGGGCTGAGGCGCGCTGGCTTTAATTGCCGCGGGAATCTCAAAATCGGTGGGCGCTAAAGGCGGATTCAGACTTACTTCTTCGAGCTTTATATGGGCGATATCGCGACCGTTAAGCTGATAAACCTGTTGGTAGGCCAGCTTAACCCCGCCTACCTCACGCCAATCGGATAAAACCAAATCGAAGTTGGAATCCCCGTGGATATTATCGTAGTCCAGCGTGCGTATGCGCGCAGGGAGACGGGTGTCGGGATCGAACAGGACGGTAAACACTTGATCTTCCCCTTGATAATTGACCGCGGATAGCCGCTTGCCGCCGGCCTCTTGATCCGGCATGGCGCTAAGTTTTTTCGCGTTAGTACGCATCTCCAGCAGTAGCGCCGGCGAAGCCCGTTTCAACTCGCGCAACGCCGTAGCGACTCTGAATCCCGACATCGCATGCGCGGGCGGATTATTGTTAAGGCTTTGCTTGGTGCGCGAGGTGGTATCGATTCCCTGAACATAGCCTACCCCGCCGGAAATAATTTCCGTGAATATGTATTCACGTGGGTTGGGATAAACCAGCT
>DATGVQ010000028.1:0-2684 GCA_035300145.1 Acidiferrobacterales bacterium
GGGGCTAATCGATAGGCAAATTGGATGCGCCCCACCAGGTGGAAAACGGTGAACGAAGCGAACACCGCCGTCGTGATGGATAAGGCTACCAGCCAGGGATTATAAGTCCCTACCATAGGCTATCACCGCTGCGATAATTGATCAGTTAAGGGATCATGATGCGGCAAAACCCAGGCCGGGGGCAAGAAAGGCAGGGAAACAGCCGAAAAACCGCATGGAAGCAGGCAGAAACCAAGGAAAACGGCCGTTCCCTAACGGAGACAGTCGCGGCGGCAAATCCTGTCTGCCGCCGGTCATAATCCAACTAAAGGTGGAGCCTGATGCTCGCCGGCTCTTGTATGGTTAAAAACAATTGTGAATAACTTTGTAATCCAAAACTTACTCGCTGTGATTTCCACGCGCGGCAGTGCCAAGTTGCTTTACGAGTCGAATAATATTACCAAAAGAGTGGCGCGATGTTAGCCGAATTGAAGAATAACCCGGCGGTGACACAAGCCACGCCGATTGCGGATTATGGCGTGATCGGCAACGGGTTTAGTTGTGCGCTGGTTTCTTCCGCCGGCAGCGTCGATTGGTTGTGTTGGCCCGCATTTGACAGCCCCTCGATATTCGCCGCGCTGCTCGACCTGCACACCGGCGGGCGCTTTTTAGTGACCCCGGTGAAACCGATCGTGCGCACGCAATCGTATTATTTGGGCATCAGTTTTGTGTTGGAACATCAATTATGGACGCAGGATGCGCGTCTTACGCGGACCGAATTCATGGCGGGTTATGAGCTTGATCGCCAGGCGCTGATGCGTTGTGTGCAGGTCATGGAGGGCTCCGCGGAAATCTATGTTTATCTCGATCTGCGTCCCAATTATGCCATGCAGCGGGTGACCCCGGCACCGTTCGCCGACGGTTTCCGGCTCGGCGATTATTATTTTGTGGGTCCTTCCAATGTGGCGTGGAAGATTAATCCGGAAGGGGCACTCGAAGGGCATATTACTTTACAGGCCGGTGAATGCTTGATGCTGGCGCTGGCCAATGCGCCCGGCCCTTGGCATTTTCCCACGGAAATGCGCGCGGCGCGGGAGTGGTGGGAGGGCGGCCCGCCGATTGTCGGGCGCGACAGCGCCTATGGCCGCGTGATCGAACGGAGCGTGCAGCTCATTCATTTACTGACCTATCGTCCGACCGGCGCCTTGCTCGCCGCGCCCACTACTTCCCTGCCCGAAAAATTGGGCGAGACGCGCAATTATGACTATCGCTACGTCTGGCTGCGCGACATGGCGTTTGTGATGCTGGCGATGCTTCCGCGTGGTCAATTCCAGCAAGCAACTAAACGCCTGATCGACTGGCTGGTGATGAGTTGCATCAACCCGCGTGAACATGTTCCGATCATGTTTTCCATTGATGCCAAGGGGGAGGTTAATGAACGCATCTTATCTCACCTTGAGGGCTATGCCGGCTCGCGCCCGGTTCGCATCGGCAATGAGGCGATAAAGCAATTTCAGTTAGATGCGTACGGCGAGCTGTTGATCGCGGTTAAGCTTTATAGCGAGCACGTCGGCCAATTGGAACGCGGCTGGTGGCCTATGCTGACCCGGCTTGCCGACTCACTTTGTAAAAGCTGGCCACAGCCCGATTCGGGAATCTGGGAAGAGCGCGCCATGCCGCGCCAATATCTCTATTCCAAGGCCATGACCTGGGTCGGCCTGCGCGCGGCGACCGAGATCGCCTTAAAGTTCCGGCTTCCCGGCAACGAGGCAAGCTGGCAAGAGTGCGCCAGGCAAATCCGCGTGTACATCGATGAACACTATTGGAACGCAGACAGGGGCGCTTATGTTTCAGTCGAGGGCGGACAGGGAGTGGACCCGAGCGCGTTATTGCTCGGGCTTTACGATTATCTCCCGGTTACTGACCCGCGTTTGCGCCAGACCGCGCAAATTATCGAGAACGAACTGTGCGAAGACGGGCTGCTATACCGCCGTTTAGAGGACGAACCCGGCCGGACGGAAGGCACTTTTAATCTTTGTACTTTATGGCTCGTTATTTATTGGGCGCGCGCGGGAGAGCGCGAGCGGGCGCGCAAACTGTTCGAAAAATTCCTTAAGCGGAGTAACTCATTAAACTTGTATTCTGAAGAAATTGACGCCGCAACCGGCGCTTATCTCGGCAACTACCCGCAATTGTTCGTCCATGCCGCGATTATCGTCGCCGCCGACGCGCTGGAACAACCCGATTTTCCAGGCCGGTGAGGCGCGACTTTAGCAAGGTTGTTGAAAAAGTCCCTCCATGGCCTTTTTGACTCGGACCATCCATGGTTCTCGCCCTACGGGCGCTACTAGGTAGCGCCCAATTTCTCTCCCGGAGAAATTGTCAACACGCAAAGCAAAAAGTGGCCGCTCCTGCGCATCCCTGCGCTCGCGGCATTCGTGCATCCTGCACAGCATGGTTTTTGCTTTGCTTCATTTTTCAAACACTTGACGTGTTTGAAAAATCCGCCGGGAGCGGATTTTCGCGTCAGCCCCGTAGGGGCTTGGCGCAGGGATGCGTCAAGCAAAAATGGCGGTACGTCCCTATACCACACCGCAGGGTGATGAAAAACGAGTTTTTCATCACCCTGCTAACACAGATTATCGGAATTCGCCGCTTACTTTGATTATTATGCCGGTGCAAGTTTATTTCGGTGAAGCATTGGC
>DATGVQ010000029.1:0-3348 GCA_035300145.1 Acidiferrobacterales bacterium
TGGTGCAGGACATCAACTCCGGCCTGAATGACTCCTCCCCTAATGGCCTCACCGTGTTCAATGGCGCGCTTTATTTCGCCGCCAATGACGGCGCGCACGGCGTTGAACTATGGAAAACCGACGGCACCGCTGGCGGCACAATGATGGTGCAGGACATCAACTCCGGCCTGAATGACTCCTCCCCTAATGGCCTCACCGCGTTCAATGGCGCGCTTTATTTCGCCGCCGATGACGGCGTGCACGGCGTTGAGCTCTGGAAAACCGACGGCACCATGGGCGGCACGATGATGCTGCAGGACATCAACCCAACAGGAGGCTCTGTTCCCTCTGGATTCGTGGTAATGTAGTTTGCCGAAAGCGGTAGGTGACGGATGGGCGCTGACGGCGGTTAGTTACCCGATGCCTCGCGTTGGGGTAAAGCCGGGAACCACCGCCGCGGCGTTTACGGGTTTCCGGTTAATGAAGCGCATTTTTATTCTCAAGCGAGCAACCACCGATCGCGTGCGGTGGCCGGATATTTCCATGCAGATCATGAAAGAGTTTTCCGCCGGCCCTACCCACTCACCGGTCTGCCGCCCGCGATAAAAATCCGCTTGAGTTGACATCTAACTGTCGCACAAGCACCATCCGCAAAAGCAAGTCGGGCCGTACAACCCGCTAATAAAAAGGAGAATGCCATGAGATCGGGTATTGCTGCCGTGGTAACGTTGGCCGCCACACAAATCTTCGCCCCTGGGGCTGAGGCGAAAATTACCGCCATAAAGATTGACCAAGCCGCGCCCTTTGCCGAGGGCGCGGCTTTCGGCGCGGTTGGCGCTTACGAGCGCGTGGCGGGCACTGCCAAGGGAGAGCTCGATCCCGCCGATCCGCGCAACGCCGTTATCGTCAATCTGGACAAGGCGCCGCGCAACGCGCGCGGCATGGTCGACTACGAGACTGAATTTTATATCTTGCGCCCCGTGGACCTGGGAAAAGGCAATCGCAAAATTCTCTACGACGTGACCAACCGCGGGCGCAAATTCCTGCTGCACTGGGTAATGGACGCACCGGCGCAGGCCGTATCCGCGGTCAATGAACCGGCGGCGGCGAAGGATGCGGGCAACGGCCTGTTTTTCCGCCAGGGCTATACGATGGTGTGGAGCGGCTGGGAGCCGGATGCGCCCAAATCCAACAACGGCATGGCGATGAAGGCGCCAGTAGCGACGCGCAACGGTACCGCCATCGTACGCATTATCCGCGACGAGCTGGTCTCCGGTACACGCGCGGCGCCCACGGAAACCTTCAAACTCAGCTACGAGGCCGCCACTCTCGATCAATCGCAGGCGAAACTCACGGTGCGCCGCAAGGAAAATGATACGAAGACGAGCATACCTGCGGCAAACTGGGCCTACGTCGATGCGCGTACGATCCGGCTGTTGCCGGAAGGAACCAAACCGGAACCAGGCTCGCTGTACGAATTCCACTACCCGGCGAAGGATCCCAAAGTGCTCGGCATCGGCTATGCCGCGACGCGCGATCTGGTTTCCTTCCTGCGCTACCAGACCCAGGACGCGGCCGGCGTCCCCAATCCCGCCGGGCCCGGCATCAAATCGGCGCTCGCCATCGGCATTTCACAGAGCGGGCGCTATCTGCGCGACCATATTGCGCAGGGTTTTAATCAAGACGAATCGAGGCGTAAGGTATTCGACGGCGTGCTGGCGCATATTTCCGGCGTCGGCAAAGTATTCATGAATACCGAGTTCGGACAGCCATCTCGCACCAATACCCAACATGAGGATCACTACTTCCCGGAAAACGAGTTTCCGTTTTCCGCGGCAACGCTGAAAGACCCGGTAACGGGCAAGACCGGATCGCTGCTGCGCGGCGACGGCTTCGATCCCTTGCTGATCGAAGTGAATACCTCGACCGAGTATTGGCAGAAAGGCGCCTCGCTGTTGCATACCGATCCGTTCGGCAGGCAAGACATCGCGCTGCCCAAAACCGCGCGGGTATATATGGTTGCCGGCACCCAACATGGCGGCAAAGTTGGCCTGACCACCGCTCCCGGACCCTGTGCCAATCCGCGCAATCCCCACAGCTCGGCGCCGGCGCTGCGTGCGCTTTTGGTTGCGCTCGATCAATGGGTCAACGAGGGCATCGAGCCTCCTCCCAGCCGTGTTCCGACCATTGCCGCGGGCACGCTGGCGCCTTCCGATCGCATCGGCTTCCCGGCCCTGCCGCAAATGCAGGTGGCGCACGCCGGCAATCCGCTCGTGTTATTCGGTGACTGGATCAATCCCCGGCCTGAACCCAAGAACGCCTACCGGCCGCTGGTGGCGAAGGTCGATGCCGACGGCAATGAAATTGCCGGCATTCGTCTGCCGGATATCGCCGCACCCATCGCCACTTATACCGGCTGGAACCTCTACCAGACACCGTTTCCCGAAGGCGAACTCTGTGACCGCGATGGCAGCTATATGGCATTCGCGCGCACCAAGAGCGAACGCATCGCGGCCGGCGATCCGCGCCTCTCGCTGGAGGAGCGCTACGGCAACCACGCTAATTATGTCGCGCAGGTACGTGCGGCCGTGGCTCCGTTAGTCCAGGCGCGATTGCTGCTGCCCGAGGACGCCGCGCGCTTCATCGCGATGGCCAATGCGGACGAGGTTGTTAAAAAGTTTATTTTTCCGTAAGCGGCACAGCCCGCGCGGACGCCGGTATTACTGCGTGGCAACCGGCCCGCTTACTTATCGTTTTTGAAAAATAAAGCTTCCTCACCACGGAAAGAGTGGTTCGGAATGACCGCAATCCACTTGCGCGGAGCTTCCTTCAGGTTTTCCGGAAACTTTCCAAGGGATTAATGCCTTTTTTGGCTTTTTCCAGCATCTCTTGCTGAAACGCAGGCGGACCATAGCCTGACCAATTCCCGTTTTCGCGCCAAAAGAAAGGACGTTGTTTAGCGACCGCAAATTGCCTCATCCATTCCAGCAGTTCCAGGCTGGGGTCATTTCCCGCCGGAACGACGGCGTCCACCGGCATGCCCTGCCAAGTAGTGAAGCTGAATAAAACGATTACTCCGCATTTATCCGGGCGCCATGTTTCGGGTAACGGGCTATTTTCCATCAACCAGCCGCATTCAAATTTTTTGCAAGGATCTTCCGGACGATCCGGATAAATCTTACAACTCGATCCGGTACTGTAAGGACATGGTTTGCCGGGATAAACCGCCTGACCGTGTATAACAATTTTTAGCCAGCCATCGCAACAGGCGGTGCAGTTGCCGCATTGGCGGGTTTTTTGCCGGATATTGATTATCGGTTTATTCACTGCCTTCTCCGCCTTCTTCCTGGATTTATGCGATTCAAAAAA